>JAXMKZ010000021.1 GCA_034370385.1 Coriobacteriia bacterium | reverse complement strand
GGGGCACAATCGGTTCCTTACTCCCGCCAAGAAGTGAGGACCGGATGCACGCCCCGATCACCCTGGAGGAACGATACGCCATCAACGTCATGAGGAAACACCACTACTCGATTCGGGCGATCGCCCGCGAGCTCGGACGCGCACCATCGACGATCTCGCGAGAGCTCAGGCGCAGCCTGCGACCGTCAGGTCGCTACGTCCCGGGCATCGCGCACTCCTACGCGACTGCCCGGCGCCGAAGATCGAGGCGAAACGCTAGGATCACGGCTGAGACGTGGGAGGTCGTCGACCGCTATCTGCGCATGGACTGGAGCCCCGAGCAGGTCGCAGGCTTCCTCAGAGCCGAGGGCATCCTCAGAATCAGCCATGAGGCGATCTACATCCACGTGTGGGCCGACAAGCGCGCCGGAGGGGATCTGTGGCGCCACCTCCGTCAGGCGAACAAGCGGTGCCGCAAGCGCTATCGGTCGCGCGACTGGCGCGGAAGACTCGCAGGTAAACGCCACATCTCAGAGCGCCCGTCACAAGTCGAGGAGCGAAGCGAGGTCGGTCACTGGGAGATCGACACGGTGATGGGAAACGAGCACGGGCGCAACAGTGTCGTGACGCTGGTGGAGCGAGCCACCGGCTACCTCGTGATGGGCAAGCTCGCCCGCCACTGCGCCGCCGACACGGTCGCGCGTTGCGTCGAGCTCATCGGTCGGCACTCAGGCAAGGTGGCGACCGTCACCGCGGACAACGGCACCGAGTTCCACTCCTACAAGCAGATCGAGGAAGCGACCGGTGTCGAGTTCTACTTCGCCACCCCGCACCACTCATGGGAGCGCGGCACGAACGAGAACACGAACGGGCTGATCCGCCAGTACCTGCCGAAGAGGACCAGCATGGCGCATGTCACGCAGGAGGACTGTGACGCGGTAGCCGCAAAGCTCAACTCACGACCACGCAAGAGGCTCGGCTACAGGACCCCGGAGGAGTGCTATGCACAATCGTAGGAAGTCACT
>JAXMKZ010000020.1:2500-10939 GCA_034370385.1 Coriobacteriia bacterium | reverse complement strand
ACCTACGAGAGCTATCGCGCGATGAGCGTCAGGCGCTCGCGGAGGTGCTAGTCGGCGAGGTTCAGACCGTATACCCGTCCGATGCGGGACTCGCACGCGTATTCGGACAGGTTGCCAACCTGGGTGACGTCACATACCCGGCTATCCGCTTCGACGTAGTCGCGCGCGTTTCCGGCGACTCAGACAGCGGGAGTGAGTCCATGAGGTCGGTGGGATCGTTTGTCGTCGAAGGAGGACTCGCGCCGGGCGACATCAAGCCGTTCGATGTCCAGACCACAGCGAGCATGGGCGATGTGAAGAACCTCATCGTCGTAGTGTCGGCGCTACCGTAACCATCACGCTGGGCGGGTCTTCAGCCGGCTCACGTACTGACGCTCGCCCGCTCCAAAGATCTCCCCGGAGTAGCGGTCTATTTCCCCCCGATGGACATCCGGTCCAGCATCCAGGCGATGCCGACGGTCAGCACGGCCGCGGAACCCATGCGATACAGCTGAATGGGTAATCCGATCAACCTCAATGGCTCAGGATATCCGGTGGCGATGCCCCCGGCAAAGATAGCGTACGCAACCATGCCCGCCGCGGCTACGATCGACCCCTCGCGACACTGGCGCATACCAAGTTTGCCGCATGTCTGCCCTGCGCGGTAGAGCGCCAAAGCGGCAAGCAGGCCGCCGGGCAAGGCAATATACAGGCGCGTCGCTCGCTCGGCATCGGCGATAGAGCCGGCTGCGGCACCCTCAGCGAACAGTGCTGTCACCGCGGCGACGATGCCGACCAGACCGACCATACCCATGACGAAGACCGAGCGGCGCACACTGTCATCCCGAATCAGACCAAGCGCACCATAAACAGCAAGAAACAAGAACGAGGCGACAAGAAACACCATCCGGACGGCGGCAATCGACCCGGTCGGCGAGGCGTTGTAACCCGGGAGCCGCAGCACCACATCAACGATGTCAGAAATACCGTGGAGAACCGCGAATGCCACGAGGGTCACCATCGGTCCGGCGATTCCGATTCGGGCCGTCTGCTCGAGCCTGAACCACAGCACTCCCGCCATGACGAAGAATGTCAGGCCGTACACGACAAACAAAATGATCATCGAGTAGTCCTGGATGCTGGTCATCTCACACCAATATCCCGTGAGCAGCAAGAATGTGGCGATCGTCGTCGGCAAGCTCCTGCGCGTATCCCATCGACACATCCTCGGCAAAGCCGTCGCCAAGACGTGCGGACACCGCCCGGTTCAGCAGGTCGACGTACTCTCGCGCGTCAGTCGAAACGTCGTCCAACGACATGCGAAACCGGGTCGACTGAAGACTACGATCAATATCCCGAAACTGAGTCAGGCCCCCCGCGGATGACGCCAGGTCCACATCCTCGAAGACGCGTTCTTCCCCCGCTTCGCCAGCGAAAAGAGAAATCGCCTCACTCCAGCGTCGAACGTAGCGCGCCACGGCCAGGACGAAGTCGCGCTTAGTCGAGTCCACACGCACAAGCCATCCGGTCAGCCACAGTGGGTAGGCGATCACCTTGGTCTGACGCGTCGTCCAGCCGCGGGCTCGCGCGATTTCAGCGAGTGTTCGAACGCCATCAATCTCGGACAGCAGGCCGCGCTCCTCGCTGGTCAGATCGACGCCGATGACCTCACGCTCGTAGCCGTCTCGAACGCCGAGCAATGTCTCTTGCGAGGGAAGCATCCGCTCGAGCAGCGTTTCGTCAGCGACGTCCCGGGCTCCCATGAGGATAGCTGCTTGCAGGCCACTGATCGGCGTGGCATCTCCCTCGAGTGTGTCGCCCGGCAAGAACTCATACTGTCCCCGCGTGCTCGTGAATGCAGCCCTCAGCGAATCCTCGGCGGAGGACCCCGCTGTGCCGAGGACGCCATACAGCCGACCCTCGTCGAAACAGAGATCCACCGTATCGCCCAGCGTATGTACGCGAAACACCCCGCTGCGACCCGCAGATGCCAGATTCAGCAACACGTCCGTGAGCGAGACGTCAGCAAGCGAGCCGGATACCACTGCGACCGAACGCGCCCCGCCTGCCAGCATCTGGACATACCCGACCAGGAAATCGATGTCCGCGCGAAGGATGGCCAGACGGTGCTCCAAAACGAGCCTGAGCTCGCCGTCTCCGGTAGCGTCTGCCTGCGAAGCAATCGCCCCGAGCCTCTCCGCCTGATCGCCGAGAAGTGCCAGACGCTGTTCTACGCGCTCCTGCGCCCGGGGAGGATCAAGCCTGTTGGAAAAGTAGAGCGCGATGTCGAATTCGTCGGCAAGCCGCTCGCTTGAACCCAGAGCATCGACCAGGGCATCGACGAAGGCGGCGCGGCCCGTCTCGGTAATCGAAAAGACGGTTCGTTCCGGTTTACCGCCGTGGCGCTCCGAGTGGCGCGTCACGTACCCGTGCTTCTCGAGTCGTCCGAACGCGTAATAGATTGAAGCCCGTCCGAGACTCACCCATGCTTGCATCTTGGGTTGACTCAGATACTCAGCAATCTCGTACCCATGCATCGATCGACTTGCCAGTATGCCGAGGAGCATGAGATCGGTGCGCGTGAGGGCTGCGCCGGACTCGGCCAGCTTGTCTCCCGTAACGGACAACGGTTTCCTCCCTTGACGCTTCTCGTGGGACCCGGGCTATGCCGAATCGACCCCACCGTGCCTTGTGTTTGCCATATATTGTCGTGCCGTTAAGAATCATCAAGACTATTCTACACGGTTCTACCGTCGTCTGCGGTCTCTCTGCGCATGACATGTGCTACAGGTAGACTCCGTGTGGCACATCGTGCACTGGTCTACAAAGCCAACGGAATCATGGCAGGGTGCACAGTCCTGTCCCCCAACCTCGACGCCCCGGGAGGCGGCTCCGTGCGACCGCGTCCAGAGCCGGCGATCACCGTGCGGCGTAGGGAACATGTGGCAGTAGTTGCAGAATCCACCGCCGTGCGGCACAGGCAGTGCTCCGTGCGGAGCCGGACCCACGTTCGCCGGAGGGACATGACAGAGCTCGCACGTTGGCTGGTCAACGAGGCCGTCGTACATATGCCCCCCCGCGTTACCCCATCCGGGAGGGTGTGGCATCTCATACCCACCGTGGCAGGCTACACATTCGCGCTCCGTCGTTGCAGAATGACAACCCCTGCAGGTACCTCCCAGCCCGACTGGAACCGACTGCCGGGGACGCCAAGATGAGGTCACATCACTGGGCCTGGAGGCGTGGCACAGTCCGCACTCAGCGGACGCAGCCTCGCCATCATGACACGTTAGACAACGCTCCATAATCGATGACGGCCTGCTTGCGACCAGCCCACGATGACCGGCCTGTTCATGGCACTGCCCGCAGCGATATCCGGCCTCGAGCAGATGCCTGTGATTGACACGGATTGTCTTCTCTTCGTCAAAGCCCGGCTTCATTATCTCCCGGTGACAGCGCAGACACGCCGAGGGGTCCGGCTGAATCGCTGACATGTCCGCCTCTTCACCGAGGACATAACCGGTCCATAACATCTGGGAGACGGTGGCCGTATGGCGCAGCGCACCTGATAGACCGCCAGGTCGATGACATGCGTCGCAAGATGTCTGTTCATGTGGAGCAAGTCGCACCTCCTGCGCTCTATGACAGCCGACGCACGTCTCGTCTGCTCCGCCCCACGAAGCGACCGACCATCCGGCGACGAGAACCAGTGATGCCCCGACGAGCGTGGTCGCCAACCGGACAAGACGTCGGCGGGTGCGCCACGAGACGACGATCGGGGCACGCTCATCCTTCCCCCCGCGTTTGCGGCCAAACCTCAACCACCGGAGGCCGCGCGGTGATCGCAGCCGGCGGATCTTCCTCTCAGTCATTGATCCCCGCTCTCCGGCGCAACTCTGCCGCACGCCCCGCGTCGAGTCCGGGATGTGCGTGAGCGATGTGGCATTCGTCGCAACTCTGACGGGCATGGCAAGATAGACAGTCCTCATCAGCCATGTTGGCCGCTTCCCCCCGGTGAGTGTCGCGGAATCCCGCCGGGTGCGGCATCTGCAAACCGTGGCAGTCGTCACAGAATCGCTGTGAATGACACCGGGCACACGGATCCGGTGCCTGGAGGTACTCGGCCCCGTGCTCGTTTAGCCATGAATAGCCATGCGGTAAGGGCGTGCCGTGACACGATTCACACCGCGCCACCGTATGACAGGCTCCACACGTATTCAAATCGCCCATACCATGCAGGGTGCGCCACTCCGCGCCGTGCGTCTTTGAAAAAGTGCCTCTGTTCAGACCGGAGGCACGCGACATTCCCGACAGGTGGCACGTGCCACAATCAGCCGACGCAACAGAGACCACGTGACACCGCAGGCAATCGTTCATATCGATCCGCCCTGCGGCTTCTGATACTCCGCCGTGAATCGAAGCACCATGACAGTCAACGCACGACATCCCCGCGTCGAACGGCTCCTTGTGACTCATACGAAGGCTTCCGATTTCAATCGGGCCTCCAAGCACTCCATCGTGGCAGCTCAGGCACCGATCGGACGCTACCATCGCGGTCACGGGTGTCGGCAGTCCGACACTGGCCGCGAGCATCGGGAGCATGCGCAGACGTAAATCGACGACACCGACTACGCCGGAACGTCGATGACATCGATCGCATGGGACTGACTCATGGGCGTCCGCTCGTTCCTCGGCCATCACGCCGACATGACACGCGGTGCACGTCGACGGCAACGCGGTCGCACTGGTGAAGATGACGAGGGCTGCCATCGCTGTGATGAGGAATGCGGCCACGACTGTCTTGAGAAGCGAGACATCGGGGATGCCCATTGGAGACGGCGCCCTCACGGAACCAATCCGCCATTCGTTTGCTTGATGACTATCGCACGAGCAATCTCCTCGGCAGAACGCTTGAGAATCTCCCTGGCATTCTGCTCGGGAACGACGAACCGAAACGACGCATCGGCCGTATAGCTTCGCTCCCCGAAGTTCCATGAGACCACGTAGGACCACCCATCCGGTGTCGCCCCCAGCGCCACGGGCATGCCCTCGATGACGGATTCGCCCACGGCCTCGGTGTACCTCGTGCCCGGACCGACGGCACTGATCGGATCCTCAGACCCCAGCGGGGTGATTCCGGTCTGGACGTAGACCACCAGCGGCGTCACCAGTGAACGAAACTCGTCAGACGGGAGATAGCTCCCCTCGATGAGGTCTCCTGCACGGGCACCGGGAACAGGCTGAACACCTTGAACCGTCCATCCCTCCACACTCATCGGAAGTAGGGATGAAGGATCTGCTGAGCTACTCTCAGGTACAGCCAGATCGAGCAACTCGTCTCCGGGACGGATAGACGCCGCAGTAGTCACTCGATCCACAAGGTCAGATACTGCGGCTGCGGACCAGGACTCATAGATGATGGATCCGGCCCACCACACCACAGCCACGCCGAGGAATAGTCGGGGCACGAGTCGCAGTCTCCGGCGCGCGCCTGCGCGGCGGAGGGCGGCCTCAAGCACATCCGCCTGCTCCGTGCTGCCGCCGTGCAGTGACTCCACGCTACCTCCGATTCCAACTCCGCGAATCTAATCGTCCAATCCGTACTAGCATACTTCACACCAACGTGCTCGGGAAGCGCGCCCCACCCCGAAGCCCCTATCCCCTCTCCGAAAAAACGCGAAGGAGCCGTCCATGGACGGCTCCTGTGTGCGTGACCCCGTGGGAGTACCGGCAGAACTCGCTCCCGCTAGACCGCCTCGACTCGGACGACCTCCGGGATCTCCTCTTTGAGAACGCGCTCGACGCCGTTGGACAGGGTCAGCTGTGACATCGGACAACCCCGACAGGCACCGACGAGGCGAACCTTGACCACGCCATCCTCGGTAAACTCTACGAACTCCACATCGCCGCCATCGGCCTGCAGCGCAGGGCGAATCTTATCCAGTGCTTGCTGTATGCGCTCCGCATTCATCCGGGAGCTCCTTCCTCTGGGGCCCGCCGGGGCGATCGCCCGACGAACATCATCGCTGTATTGACACGGGGATAATACCACAATCCTGACCGAAACAGTCAAGTTTAGTGACCGCACCGGACCAACGTCAAAATACCCAAAAACCACTAAGAGCCGTCGGATGTGTTCAGCGGCGTCCTACTCTCCCACGGCCTACGCCGCAGTACCATCGGCGCTGGAGGACTTAACTGCCGAGTTCGGAATGGGATCGGGTGTACCCCCTCCGCCATAACCACTGAACACATCCACCGGCTCTCGGTGAACGGTATTATACCGTTGTCAAATGAGTCCCATGGGTGCACACGCACCCTGAGAGCTGCATAGCGCTTGAAAATCTCGCGAATGAGATCAAGACCTCGGCCTATTAGTACTGCTCGGCTGAACACATCGCTGTGCTTACACCTGCAGCCTATCAACCTCGTAGTCTACGAGGGGCCTTACCTGGTTAACCCAGTGAGAGACCTTATCTTGAGACTGGCTTCCCGCTTAGATGCTTTCAGCGGTTATCCATACCGAACGTAGCTAACCAGCGGTGCCACTGGCGTGACAACTGGTACACCAGAGGTTCGTCCATCCCGGTCCTCTCGTACTAGGGACAGCCTCTCTCAAGTCTCCTACGCCCGCGGAGGATAGGGACCGAACTGTCTCACGACGTTCTAAACCCAGCTCGCGTACCGCTTTAATTGGCGAACAGCCAAACCCTTGGGACCTGCTACAGCCCCAGGATGCGATGAGCCGACATCGAGGTGCCAAACCCTGCCGTCGATGTGGACTCTTGGGCAGGATCAGCCTGTTATCCCCGGAGTACCTTTTATCCGTTGAGCGACGGCCATTCCACTCTGAGCCGCCGGATCACTAGCACCGACTTTCGTCTCTGCTCGACTTGTAGGTCTCGCAGTCAAGCTCCCTTGTGCGCTTGCACTCTACGATCGATTGCCAACCGATCTGAGGGAACCTTACGCGCGCCTCCGTTACATTTTAGGAGGCGACCGCCCCAGTCAAACTACCCACCTGACACGGTCCCCCACCCGGATAACGGTGTGGGGTTAGACCTCCAGCCTGTCGAGGGTGGTATTCCAAGGTCGACTCCACCAGGGCTGGCGCCCCAGCTTCACAGCCTCCCACCTATCCTCTACACGACAAACCAAAGATCAATGTCAAGCTGTAGTAAAGGTTCACGGGGTCTTTCCGTCCTTCCGCGGGTAATTCGCATCTTCACGAATAATGCAATTTCGCCGAGTCTACGGTTGAGACAGCGCCCAAGTCGTTACGCCATTCGTGCAGGTCGGAACTTACCCGACAAGGAATTTCGCTACCTTAGGACCGTTATAGTTACGGCCGCCGTTTACTGGGGCTTAGGTTCACAGCTTCGCCCGAAGGCTAACCGCTCCCCGTAACCTTCCAGCACCGGGCAGGCGTCAGACCCTATACGTCGTCTTACGACTTAGCAGAGTCCTGTGTTTTTAGTAAACAGTCGCTTGGGCCGTTTCACTGCGACCCCAAACCGCTCACACCGCGAGGGTGATCACAGTCCAGGGTGATCCTTCTCCCGAAGTTACGGATCCATTATGCCGAGTTCCTTAACCATAGTTGTCTCGATCGCCTTGGTATTCTCTACCTGCCTACCTGTGTCGGTTTTGGTACGGGCACCGATAGAACTCCCTAGAGGTTTTTCTTGAAAGCATGGGATCACTGACTTCACTCAATCGCTTCGTCATCAGCTCTCAGGCATCTACAGGGCGGATTTGCCTACCCTGAACCCTACAGCCTTTCACGCGGACGTCCAGAACCGCGCTCAGCTACCCTACTCCGTCACCCCATCGGTAATAACGCGCTATCAGTGGTACAGGAATGTCTACCTGTTGTGCATCGACTACGCCTCGCGGCCTCGCCTTAGCTCCCGACTGACCCTGGGAGGATTAGCCTTGCCCAGGAACCCTTAGGCTTACGGCGGAAGTGTTTCTCACACTTCTCTCGTTACTCATGCCAGCATTCGCTCTTCTGTACAGTCCACGGACGGTCACCCGCCCGCTTCAACCCGTACAGAATGCTCCCCTACCACTCCACAATGTGAAGTCCGCCGCTTCGGTACCATGCTTGAGCCCCGTGAATTGTCGGCGCATGTCCACTTGACCAGTGAGCTATTACGCACTCTTTAAATGAATGGCTGCTTCTAAGCCAACATCCTGGTTGTCTGAGCAAACGCACATCCTTTTCCACTTAGCATGGATTTAGGGACCTTAGCGGGCGGTCTGGGCTGTTTCCCTTTCGACTACACAGCTTAGCCCACATAGTCTGACTCCCGAGTTCTAAAGTACCGGCATTCGGAGTTTGGTTGATTTCGGTAAGCGGTGAAGCCCCCTAGACCATCCAGTGCTCTACCACCGGAACTAAACACTCGAGGCTAGCCCTAAAGCTATTTCGGGGAGAACGAGATATCTCCAGGTTTG
>JAXMKZ010000019.1 GCA_034370385.1 Coriobacteriia bacterium | reverse complement strand
CGTCCGCGGAAGTTGACCTGAAGCCGGACACCGCGTCACTCTGAGTGTACGAAGCGCCGCCTGGCGCAAGACCGTCCGGCTTGCGGCGGAACGCTGTCCGGCTTGCCGTGGAACAGGTGATCGGCTTCACCGGAATGCGCAGGCGAAGGAGCAAATGCGCACGTGCCGTGACTGCGGTACCACGTGGTACCTCACGCACGAGGAGGCACGGGAAGCGGCACCCGATATCGCTTCGATTCAGGGCGCAAGGATGCATGCACTGGGGAGCGGCGGTGTGGCGGGCAACCATCCTGCGCGTCTTGAAGCCCAGAAGTGGCGTGTTGATCCTAGGAACCGCTGCCCGCAGTGTGAATCGAACGACTTCGACATGAAGGGGCCGGGATTGTTCGGCAAGTACACAGGCAGGCCCTACCATTCACTCAAACTCCTGGAGGCGCTAGAGAATCAGGCTCACACGCAGCAGAAGTTCGAGCTGATGAGGCTGCACATGGCCCAGGACAGTGTGGGGTGGGCAGACGCCAAGAAGGAGGCCGAGCGGCGTCTAGCGGCTGGTGCATACGACGACTCAGTCCCTTGCGCGGCATCACCAGTTTCTTCAGCCGCATCTACAGACACCCGGACGTGCCCCTACTGTGCCGAAGAGGTGAAGTCCGCCGCCATCAAGTGCAAGCACTGCGGCTCAGCAATCGAGCCGCTAGCATGATGTGAGGACCGGGGCCTCCTGGTGGGGATACCGGCCTTCTACCAGCGGTAAGACCCCTGAAACTCCTCGGTACGAAGCCCGCAGGGGCCCTCAAGCGCAGGTGGCGGGCCATCGTAGACCGTCTGTGGCTCACGGGGTACGTCATCGGGCGAGCTGGACGCGCCGAGGGTCGCGACGCGGTCACGCAAGCTTTCGGACGCGTGCGTGGCCCTTGCGACTGTGGGCTCATGCCGACGAGCGCCAACGCGGTCGGGTATATTCGGTGTCGCAACCTGTGTCAGTACGGAGTGGATTGGGGCTTGCGATGGCGAAGGAGCTAATGCGCACGTGCCGAAAGTGCGGCGCCACATGGTACCTGACGCCCAAAGAGGCACGAGAAGCGGCGCCCAATGGCCTTTCGATTACGGGCGCAAAGATGCAGGCGCTGGGGAGCGGCGGGCTGGCGGGTGGCTATCTTGCGGGTCTCGAGGCCCAGAAGGCGCGGGTGGAATCTAGGAACCGCTGCCCGCAGTGTGGGTCAATCGACTTCAACCAGAAGAGGCCGGGATTATCCGGCACATACGCAGGAAACTCAGTCAGTCTAGCGCCTGGCGAATACCTCGAACCAGTTCCTTCCGCGGCATCACCGGTTCCTTCAGCCGCATCTACAGACACCCGGACGTGCCCCTACTGCGCCGAAGAGGTGAAGTCCGCCGCTATCAAGTGCAAGCACTGCGGCTCAGCGATCGAGCCGCTAGCATAGTGCGAGGACCGGGTCTCCCGATGGAAATCCCGCGGGCGACAAGGTGGAGGCAATCGAAAGCTCTGTCTGGGCTGACGCGCCTGGTCATAAGCGTCCAGCAGCACGTGGGGCCACCCGCTCAGGCTTGGCGATCAGCACGCCATGGAGTACTGCTCTCAGTTCGTCAGCGCCGCACCTAGGCGTCAGTGGCACAGCTCCCACGCCCTCGCCTCCACCCGGTTCGGCCGGGTAGAAGACCTCCTGTGTCCCCGGATACAGCATCCGCACGGTCGCCACATGGGCGCCGTCGCGTCCTAGCGCATCTCGGTAGGCGTGCATCTTGTGGATGTCGGCGTTCTTCCACCAGATCGCCGAAGCGCGGCCGGCACGGTCATCGTTCTCGACGGCCTCCTTGGCTGCAGCGTCCGCGTCGAAGTCCTCTACGGCCCAGCGGTCGATACGGAACTTCGCGTCGAACAGGTGGAGGGTGTCCCCGACTTTGAGGACGATGTCGGGACGCAGCGTGACGGAGTACGACCGCCACTGCGTATTCGCACGAGAGAAGCTCCGGTTGTAGTGGAGTTCCACCCCATCCTCGAACACGAGCTTGATGCCCTCATTGAGCGTCGCGGACATCTCATCGCCACCGACCGGCACGCCGTGCAGTGGTCGCAATCCCAGTCGCCGAATCTGCTCGGCCATCTCGAAGAAGCACCAATACTCGTAGAGCAGGCTGGCACTCTTCGTCTCGATGATCCGGGTCAGGTCGGCAGCCGAGATGGGATACCGAGACGCGAGCGATAGCGCATGGAAATGGAGCAGCAGCTCTCGGTAGCCCGTGCGCTTCTGTAGCACTTGGGACTGCGCAGGGAATGAACGCAGGTCGCCGACTTCGCGCAGGAATGGGGCCTGTTGCATGGCACGGAGCTCCTGCGCCAGCTTGTCGGCATCGGCGGTCAGATCCAGATCGACTGCGGATTGCTGGCCGAGAACAACCAGGAGCCGCTCAACCAATTCGTGCGCAGTGGAGAGGAAGTGGCGGGCGAAACGATTCTCGGGGGTGTCGAGCGTCGGCTCGGCGATGACCTCGACGACCTCGCGCGGGAAGTGGGCACGTCCGGCATCATCCGTGAGAGCGCGAGCCAATGCTGTCGAACTCAACAGTGAATCGGAATCGAGCTCAACCCAGTTCTCCGGATGCGAGGCGATGCGCTCGAGCGTGCGAGGAGTGACTCCGCGTGCGTCCCAAGGTGTTTCGCGGCGCTCCTCGCGGACGAGCACCCGATGCGGGTCCGCGCTGATTGTTGCCCAGGATTCGAACAGCGACGGGCTGCTCGACCACATCGCCCAGCGCAGGTAGACGAATGCCTGATAGAGCCGATCGCGCTCGTCGGTGACGTCGCGTGAGAACGGCACGAACGTCGGCGAATTGACGTCGAAAGGCAGGTTGGCGATACGCGCAGAAATCTCCAGCAGTAGATCGTCGAAGCCCTTGCTATCGAGCTTGTGCGAGCGAATCTCGCAGATGCTTCCGGCAAGATCGAGCAACCCGACATAGTCGCCGAAGTTGACGAGCGCGCGCCATCCATCCTCCGAGGGCAGCTCCTGAGTCACACACGAGACTGGTAGCGCCGGTTGCTCTGGTGACTCGACAAGGTAGTCTTGCCAGCACCAAAGCAGAATACGGCCATCGGCGCCCGTCGGGACGTCCTCCGCGTACCCGGTTCCTGTGCGGAGTCGAATCACTCGACGAAGCTCACGAAACCGACCGACTGGACTGTCTTGAGCATTCGGCCAACCTTGGCCGCCGACAGCGGTAGATCTTCCTTGGCGAGGTGCTCGAGAAGATCCGTCAGTGGACCTTCCAGCTTCGCGCGGCTTCCCGAGAGCTTGGGCAGGATCTTCTGAAGCACCTGCAGGTCGTATGCGGTTTCCAGTGCCTCAGGTCCAACGAACTCCGCTGCGAGATTGAGGTAGCGAGCGATCTCATTAGCGACGCGATACCCGAAGTGGAGATTGTGCTGCGCCATGAGGCCGTGAAGGACACGCAGGCGGTCGGCGTACTCCTGCGGCAGGGACTGCCAGTCCTGCGGGATCGGCTTGCGGTAGGACGCGAGCAGACCCTCGACCGATACCTCGGGGAGCAACCGGAAGTCGCCGGTCTCGAAGCCCTCGCCCAAACCATACGAAACCAAGTCCACCGCATTGAACTCAAGCGTGTTCGCCCGGTCCAGAACCTTGGGGCTGAACATGTAGGTTGTCTCGTCGACGTTGACGGTCCCGGTGAAGACTACATTCGTGGGCACGCGCAGCCTTTGCGGAACGCTGATTCCATCGAGGGTCTCGAGAATCAGGTCCTCTCCGGCGTCATGAAGCACCAGCTCCGAATCGGCCTCGACCGCGGAGAGGAAGTCCGAGAAGTAGTACTCCACCTTGGCGAGGTTCATTTCGTCGAGGATGACGAAGTGCGGCTCATCGGGATTCGCCTGCGCACGAAGCAGGAGCCGCAGTAGTTCAGTCGTCTGGTACTTCTGCGTGAGCGGATTGTAGTAGCCGAGAAGCGCCCGGTTATCGGTCCAGTCCGGGCGGACAGACAGGAACGCGATCCGCTGCGAAGGAACGAGCTCACTCCGACGCTCCGTCGCGACGATGGCCAGCTCCAGCTCGAAGTCGGGGATGCCCTCGGAGGGTAGCAGTCGAAGTTCCAAGTAGTCGCCCCGCCTCGCGTTGGCCTGGAACCAGTCGTGGAGTTCCGGCTTCATGTGAACCTGCACGTTCCTGCCGGACGGATGAACGTAGAGTCGCGCATCCCAACGCTGGCCACCGGCGTGCACCACGAAGTCGGTCGGCGGTGTGTTGGGAGCCGGGACGGTGAATCCCTCGACCAACGCGAAGGGAATCGTCAGCCTCCGGTATTCGAAGGCGCTGCGCTGAACCTCGACCCGCACGGCTCCGGGCGCCGCTCCTGCGGCATCCGGGGCGATCACGACATCTTGAACCGACGCGGGGGCGACGTGCGCGCTCACGAGCTGCGCCATCTTCGTCTTTCCCGTGCCCGAAATGCCAGAGAGGATCACGAATGGCTTGGTCGCAAGCGACAACACATAGTCGGTAACCAACCAGTCGGGGAAGTGAAAGCCCTCCGCGGCGATGTGGTCATAGACAGATGATTGCTCGGGCGCTGCGATTCCTTCGCTCAAGAGTCTCACTCGCTTCTCATCATCGAATATGGCTTCGGCAAGCTCAGGCCGACTGTAAACGCGGTAGGGCGAGCGCACATGGCCTTCAAAGAGTATCTTCGCGGAATCCAGCGCCGGCTCCATCGCCGCGTGGAGCGCATCCACGCTTTCGCGCGCGTCGGCGAGGGGAAGACAGCCGAGGGTCACATTCGAGTCAGCGGCAAATCCGGTCCCGCCGCCGGCAATCTGGTAGAGGTCGGAGTCCTTCGTGAGCGGGAAGACGATCTGCTGATCCTTTGAGCGCTCGTTGCCGAGACCAAATAGGAGCCAGCTTCCAACGTCAATGTGGATTCGTCGGCCCTCGGGCATCGTCGCGGCCAGGCGGTCGTCATCAGGGCCAGCGACCCCAGCACGCACCAGCCCATCTCTCGCGATGTCGAAGGCCCACCACGCGGTCTCCCAGTCCAGGAAGAAGCGGGAAAACGGCGCTGCGAGAGTGCGCGGATCGGGATCATCGACTCCGGCGGCCGCGTTTGGCGGAGTGCGGAACGCCACCCAGATGTATCCCTGCACATCGACCGTCGACTGCGGCTCATAAGCGGCAAGCGCCTCTCGCAGCGCGCCGACCTCTTCGAGAATCCTCGCGTAGACCTCTCCCGATGCCTTGGAGCTCAAGTCGAATCCAGCATCGACCTCATCTAGGAACCACTTGGTGGCTCGTGGTTTTACGAAGAAGTCAGTCTCCGGGTGGAGCAGCATCAGCAGATAGGTGGGAAGGGCCCACTTGGTCGGCAGACCCCGAGCAGTGGTGTAGTCGGTGAAGCGTCCGAGCCTGGTGGGGCTTTCACCCTCGCCATGTAGTAGGTCATAGAGCTGCTCTGCGAACTCAGACTGGTCAAGCCCCTGCCGATAGAGCAGCGAGAGGTCACCGTCCTTGGGAACCTGAAGCCACAGCAGATTGGTTGACTGGCCGACCTTCTCCACGCGGGAGATGACTTCCGTGAATTGCCCCGCGTCGATGAGCCCTCGTAGCGGTTCCGCGCCGAGCAGTGCCTGCGCGTTCTCCGACGCAACGCGCTTGTAGTTGACCTCGTCCTTGATGAAGCGCGGGTCCGAGAACCCAGTCCAGCCCGGATAGGCGGTGAGGACCCTGTCCAGGAACGGCACCTCGGTCGTCGGCTCAGCTTCGTGCCAGCGCGCGAACACCTCGGGCGTGTCGTAGTAGTCGAAGTCCGGCCCGTACTGCGTGCTGAGAACCTCGCGAATGGCCAGAAGTGCTTGGTCCTCGTCGAGCTCCTTCGCACGCTCCGCGCCGCCGATGAGATCGGCGAATGCAGAGACTATCTGCGCCTTGTCTTCACGCGACAACGAGCGCTCGAAGGTCTCGGGGAAGAGAAGGTGGAGCAGGGCGCTGCGCTGCATCCAGGCGCTGTTCACCTCTATCGAGCAGACCTGGTCTTTGAACGCCCAAGGGTCCTCCGACGCGGCAGCGCGAGCCTCCTCGGGGAGCGCCTTCCATGCGCGCATCGCCTCGATAATGAACCGGATCTGGCGGTCGCGGCCCCTGTTGAAGAACGTTCCAGTGCCCGCCAAGCCGTAGTCGAGTGCGGCATCGACCTCTGGCGGCAATTCGCACGGATCCTTCATCCACCCCAGAATCTCATGGATAGTCTCGCGCTTCTTCGCCCCGCCGATGCTCACGGTGACGAGCACGTGCATGAGAAACGCCTCGACCATCAGCTGGATCACATCATCATCGGCGCCCTCGAGCTGGCGCTTCAGCTTCTCCATGAAGGAGTCCTCGCCGCCATCCCAGTTGATCGTGAAGCGTTCACGTATCTCGTCCAGCGACGCTGCGGTCCAAACGGCCCTGCCCGGCGTCAGCACCGACCCATCGGACTCAAGCGCGCCCACTCGAAAGCGCTCCGCAACCGCGTAGACCTTGTCAGCGCCATCTCGCGCGAGTCTGGCCATTAGCTCATCCTCTCAGATACGGCATCTATCCACCCAATGATCAACTCTGCGTCGCACTCGGGTATTTCAACTCCCGAGCGTCGGACGCGCACTCCCCAGTTCGCCTCGTGCCCTCGGAACATCTCGAGTTTGGAGACGGTCTTCCTTGTCACAATGCCATCATGCAGTGACAGCCGAGCCGTAAGTGGTCGCACCGCCCATTCCCACTGAGAGTCATATCCCGCGTAGGGCCTCGAACGGGCCGGGCGAGCGTCCGAGACAATCTCCTCAGCGGAGACCCACCGCCCACCATCGCCAGTCACGAAATTGATGAAGATGTCACCACGGGCGATGGATCTTCCCTTGGTCAGTGAACTGGCTACCTCGATGTCGCCCACGCTGAACCGCTCCCAAGTCTCGGGCGTATGGATGTTTATCCAATAGCGCGTGGCGCGTGGCGAGCTGGCGGGCGGCGCGTCGACGCCCCACGGGGAACCCACGGGCCATCGGTCGACGAACATCTTACGAAGCTCATCGGCAGCCTCTGGAACGACGGCTTCGACCGAAGACAGCTTCACCCAGAGGTTCGCGCGAAACGGTCCCGCCGCGCGCTTCCAGGCAGCGGGAATCTCGTCGGCGCGAATGGGTTTGTCCAGCGGCACATTCTCAGAATGAACTCGGATACCGCCTGCTCCGGGCCAGTCGCTTCGGTCATCCTGATCAGCCGGCCACGGCGCTGACTCAGGCTCCGCCGTAACCACCCCTAGCGCGACGATGGACTGTCGTTCCCAGCTAATCCAAATGTCGCCCGGGACCATGTCTTCGAGGCAGCGCCATGCCTCACGGACTCCACCGGACTTCGTCTTCGATGGGGACCAACGGTAGCCCCGTTTCAAGTCGATGGAGTACTGCGGCTCTGTTTGATTGACCCACCAAACTGCTGGCATATGGCCTCCGGGGCGCTGCTGCACTCTTCCGCTAATTGGAGTACTCGTCGAACAACTCGAGAATACGGTGCTTCGTGCGGTAGCCGCCGAAGCGCGCTGCTTCGGCAGCCCTGATGACCGTGAAGGTGTCCATGATGTGCTCGACATCCGCGAGTGCTACGCCGTAGAGATGGAACACCGCAGCGTCAATCTGACATCGAAGTTCGAACCGGCGCGCCTCGTCCCAGGCAAAGGGCTCTCCCTCATAGGCCAAGTCGCGCGCGAACGGCTCCATCTCTGCTGAGGTGTAGACCAACTCGAGAACGCGCTCCGCGAACCACTTGGGCCCGAAACGCGCATCACCTCGATCGATCAAGGCCTGCGGAGGCAGCACCGGTAGCTGGTTCAGGATCCCGAATGTGAGATTGGGACCAGCGAGCTTCAGTCGCGCCGCGTAGTCCACAACGAAGGAGTTCAGCATCGCCACGAGCCCGGCAATCAGAGCCGGCGGCTGGCGAGGGAAAATGACGGGCGCCGAATGGCCCACTCCGACCATGGGGATGACCCCCACAATTAGGGACCTTGCGCTCGCCTGACCCCGGGTGACGTTCCTCCAGGCGAGCATCCACTCGTATTCCCATTCATCGCCCACACGCCCTTGCACCGCCTCGCTTGAGACCCAGTAGCGGGGCATCACCGCGAACGATGCATCTCCGTGACGGCACCCATCCACGCGATCGGGCGCCGCCTTCACGCCGAATCGTTTGCTAGCCGGAATCCCTTCGAAGGTCCCGAATCGATAATCATACTGAGTGAACAGCTTCGCTTCATAGAGTGGAAGCAGAAGGGCATCTTCGAGTTCGAAGCGATTCGAGTGCCGCTGGTAGCCCGCTGCCTCGAGGTCCTCCAGCACTCTGAACAGCCCCGAGTCGGTAGCCATGTTGAACAGACCCTGGCGCAGACGAATGCTCCAAGCGCCACCGGGCTCTTGCGGGCTTGCATTGAGGGCGTCGACGGACGAGTAGATGCGTAACGCAACGTCGGCGTCGTCGCGACTCGCGAACATCGGGGCGGTCCGCGTCAGGGGATTCACCAAAGCGACTTCACCGGCGGACAGCCGATACACACGGTCGCTATCCCGGACTTGCTGCACCGCCAGTAGGTTGAATGCGAACTCGGCGGGCTGGTCTCGTCGTGCTCCACCCGTCATCGTGAGAAGGCAGAAGTGGAAGACGGTGCCCACCGCAGGGAAGATTCGTCGCTTGTTCTCGAAGTCATAGAGGCTCACGAGAGTTCCCAACGCCACCTGAGCTCCGAAGAACACCTTCGTCATGTCGTCTGTGGCAATGCTCGTGGGCAGTACGCAGCCGATACGGCCGTCGCCGCCGGCTATCGAGGTCATCGCCTCCGCAAACAGTCGATACGTGTTGGGTCTGCCCATTGCCGAAAGCGGAAAGCGCCCCGAAGCCCTCGCAAAATGAACTGCCCCCGCCACACGCCGGCGTTCCGCCACGAACGCCTCGATCAGCGATGGGTCTTCCGTCGACAGCTTCGCTATCAGCTGCTTGCGGGCATGCGAGTTACGCGCTCCAGCGATCCGAGGCTCGCGCTCGGCGAAATACTCCTTCTCGTCAACCTCCATCTGCTCCCATGGCGGGTTGCTGAGAACACAGTCAAACCCTCCAGCCCAGCCATCAGGGAAAGCCGATGAATAGCGTGCCGATGTGAGGAATACGTCGGGAAACTGCAGGTGCCAGTGGAACCACTCGTACACGTCGGCGAGCGCCGCCACGGTAGTGCTCGAATCCGCGCTGAGCGGGTTAGTGCCGCCGCGGAGTCCTTCAAGAACGCCCTGCGTAATCGGAGCCGGCGCGCCAGTGGCAGCAGGCCACACGAAGGCGGCACAGTAGGCATCAGCCACGAGCTTCGAGTCCGAGTACAGTGCGGACCGTGAGAATGCGCTGAAGGCCGACTCCTTGTCCGCTAGCCGCTCCGGTGTCTCGTCGGACATAGCATCGATGCGTGCTAGATCGTCAGCGAGCCGCGCTCCATAGTCACTCGGCTCCTCTGCCGCGAGTAGATCCATCTGACCGCCACGTGCCGACTTGTTGCGTGCCTTGTACGAGGAAGCGATCTTCTTGTCGTCACCTTCGATGGGCACGAAGGCCTCGTC
This sequence comes from Coriobacteriia bacterium, assembly GCA_034370385.1. NCBI lineage: Bacteria > Bacillati > Actinomycetota > Coriobacteriia > Coriobacteriia bacterium. The sequence goes on along the minus strand of JAXMKZ010000019.1, from coordinate 103,347 downwards.
CGGAATCCCCATATCAATCAACGCCGGTGTAGCACCTAGAAGCGAGTTGCCCTGCTTGAGGTGATGATCGAGAAACGATAGCGGTTTTCCGGGCTCGATAGCCTCAAGCCAGAGCCCCACCTTGGCGAGCTCAACCGCCATCGGGTTAATGTCCACACCGTAGATGCAGCGCGAGACTACGTCGCGCAGCGCATGGCGCTGGGCAGAGGGTGAAGGCTCGTCATCGCCGGTCCGAACCTTGGCGAGCTCCCGAGCGATTCGATGCGCGGCGGCGATGAGGAAATGCCCGGAGCCGCATGCTGGATCGCACACCTTAAGGTCAAGAATGGCCTCCTCGACGTCACGCTTTTCCTTGCGCGCTGTCTCGATTCGCTCCTCGAGCACGGGCTCCAGAGCGGAGTCGAGTAGCAAGCCGATAAGCGAGCTCGGCGTGTAGTAGCTGCCCGTGGTCTTGCGCTCAGATCCGGCAGCAGTCCCGAGTTCAAACGAGCCCGTCTCTAGGTTGAGGTTCGGGTGCTGTTCAAGAAGCGATTCGTAGACGCTGCCAAGCTCCTCCGCCCCGAGATTCCGGTAGTCCACACGGCGCCGCGCCTTGCCGTCGAGAACCGAGGTAAGGGCACGGATGGCCTCCAGTAGATGAAGGTTCGACACTTGCGAATTCGCCAGCAGCGGATCGTTGTCTCGGAATAGCCCTCCGACGAAGGGCACGCCCAGCGAGCTTTCACCCTCGCCCGTGGCGAACAGCTCGAATGTGAGCAGGAGCTGTTGCCATAGGTCGGACTGTCCGTCGCCTCGCCTGCGTTCTGCGAGTCGGCGAAGGCGAGACACTGAGTAGTACTTGAGATAGCGGTCTTTCGCTTCTCGTGTCGCCCCGGGGGAGAAGACCAGCTCGCGGTCCTCTGTCGCAAAGAGGAAAATCAGGCGATAGACGACGCGGAGGACTTGCCGGTAGAGGTCGTGTTTGTCGAGATCGCCATCACGCAGGGCGGTCTTCAGGTTGCTGTTGCCTCGGTGCGAGACCAGTCCAGTGCCCAACGCTGTGATGGCGGCTTCCACGCCGCCGCGCAATGCGTCCAGTGCGCGCGTGCCCTGGGAGCGGTTGGTCGCAACCCACTTCTCAAGCCAACACTCTTCGGGTCGCTCCCCCTCGAGGCGCGACTGGTGGAGCAGCATCCAGAGCAACACGAAGTCGTGATACTCCTGGCCCTCGAGCATCGCCTCCAAATCGAACTCCACGAACGCCTGTCGCGTCATGGCTGCGTTGTCCCGAAGGACGCGCAGGATCCGACCGTTCGAGACAACGCCCCAGAGGTAGCCATCAGAGCGATTGAGCAGCTCCTGGACGAGACCATGGGGGCTCATCGTTGCAGCTCCAGCAGCCCCCTTCGTGCGCTTGTCGAGGTCGATATTCGCGCCTACGAGGTGCAGCGGCACGCTCCCGGAAAGATGAGAGACAGGATACGGCTTGCCCTCGGCGGTGATGCCCCTGGCTGCCTCCAAACGACCGTAGTTGAGTTCGGAAAAGAGCACGTAGAGCCACTTCTCGCGCGTAATAGTGGTTGCAGTGTCGTCGGTAGACAGACGCTGGAGTTGGCCGCGGAATGCGGACCAGGCCCCTACAAGCCTGAGCCATGAACGGCTGGCCGCGTCATCAATCCGTTCGCGCCCCACAAGGTGGTAGTCCTCGGAACGAAGCCCTTCGATGTCCGACTTCGGTGTCAGCAGACGCTGGAGGAAGTCTGCCGGCAGGAGCGAGCCTTCAGTGCGAACAGTGCTGAATGTGCTCTGCGTCCGGGCCATGGTCAGCTCACCTGTCCGGCGGTCTGCGGGACGAACACGTAGACGCCTAGAACGTCTGGTGGCAGATGGGTCACTCGATAGCTCACGCCCTTCAGGCGTGCGGCCTCACGCATCTCGCGGTATTCCGACTCCAGCGCCGTCGCCCGCACCCCTGCGTCGGAATCCACGAAGGCGGCAAGCTGTCCCGGGTAGGCGTCCAGCACTTTGCGGATCGACTCACTCGCGCCAACCACGTTGCCGGATGGCCGTGCCTTCAGTAGTGCGGCGATCTCATCTGCGCCGAGCCATTCTGGAGATGTCGGTGAGCCTCGGAATGCGAGCATGCCTGAGCTTTCTGCAAGAAGGCGACGCTCGGCATCACCGCGCTTCGCATCGACTGAGAATCTATAGCGCGTGAGCAGAAGCGTAGTTCGCACCGAGACCGCATCCGTGCGCATGACGCCAGCCCTTTGCGCAGGCCCAACCGCAATATCGTCCAGCGCGGTGTCGAGCACCCATGTGGCGATGGCTTCGACGATTGGGTGCGTGCGATGAAGGTAGATCTGCTCCGGCTTCGCGGAGGGCTCGAAGGCGATCTCGAGGCTCTTCCTCTCGCGACCGATGAGGTCGCGGAGGTCGACTCTCGCTTCGCGAAGGTCAACCGCGAGCACGCCCACACCACTCACTCGCGCGCCCGCTGCCTTGAGCGCAGCAATCACAAACTCGCGAACCTCCACTTGGGAGCCAAGTTGCTCGACCACCTCTGCGAGCCTAGCCGCGACCTCATCCGGCTTGATGGTTTCCTGCGCGAAGACGGTGCGCGAGCGCTTCTCGCGGTTTTCGGCTGCGTCCCACTCGGCATCGAGCTGCATCTGCTTGGGCTTGATGAACTCCGCCATGTCGAGCTGGAGCTGCTCGCCTCTCGCACCACTCGCCTCGCGGATGACGAGTCCCTCGAAGATCGCCTCGACCACCGTCTCGGACCCCGCGGGAACCGGGACCGAGACTCCTAGCGCATTTCGGATCGCCTTGTGCTTGCGAATCAGGACGTTCAACACGATTCCGTCTATCGGGTTGTCCTTGCCGAAATAGGTGACCACCCGAACCTCGGGGTTGAGCTGGCCAAAGCGGTCTACCCGGCCCTCGCGCTGTTCGTGGGTGGTGGGATTCCACGACATGTCGTAGTGGACGACGGCGTCGAAGACGTTCTGGAGGTTCACTCCCTCGCTCAGGCAGTCGGTGGCGACCAGGACGCGCTGTTCGTGCTCGGCGAGCTCCTCGATACGGGCCTCACGCCCCTCGGGTGCGAGCCTTCCGGTGACGGCCTCGACCGCGACCTTCTTGGGCAAGCGCGAGCGCAGCTCCTCGGCCACGTACTCCGCAGTCGGGATGTAGTAGCAGAACACGATTGGGTTGAAGCCATCCTTCAGCAGGTCTTTCACTATCTTCACGACGCCCGTGAGCTTAGGGTCCTTGTCTCCCTTGAGCAGCTCGGCACGGTCTGCGAGCTCACGGAGTTGCTTGCGCTCGGAGCTGCTGAAGCCCACCTTCTCGTCGAGCTCCGCACCCAGAACTACGTCGCTGGACTCGGTCTCGTCTTCCTCGAAGCCCAGCACCATGCTGCGACCCAGCTCATCGAGCTGGTCGACGTTCTCCGTGTCGAGACCGGGAGCACGGTTGCGCAGCGTCTCGGCCGCAGCGGCCGGCGAGGACCCGATTGACCGCAGGAGACTGACGAGCGCCCACCAGCGCAGGCGTTTCGTGCGCTCGTCACCGCCCTTGCTGGCGCTGTTCTTCGCGTAGGCAACGGCGTCCTCGAAGAGCTGGTGGTACTCGGGGGAGAGAGCGTAGGTCAGCTCGGCATCCTTGCGCTTAGGAAACGCAGTGTCGGTCTCCAGATACCGCTGGATGTCACCTCGACGCCGCTGGACGAGGTACTTGGCGAGCTCACGTCGATAGATGGAGTTCTCGGCGCCCGTGAGTTCGTCGGGCATGTTCGCGAGTGACGGTTCTAGCAGCTCAAGCAGCGAACGAAACGCATTCTGTTTGCCGCTGTGGGGGGTGGCAGTCACGAGCAGAATGTGGCGCTTTGGGTCCTTTGCCAGGGCCTGAAGCAGCTCGAATCGCTGCATCCTGCCCCGCTCCTGAGCGCCGAACGCACAGGTGTGCGCCTCATCCACGATGATGAGCTCCGGGGCCGCGCGCAGGAAGGAATCACGGTGCTGGTCGGTCTTGATGAAGTCGAGGGAGACCACGGTGAAGGGATAGTGGGAGAAGAGCGACTCGCCGTGTTCGAGACCCCGCTCCAAGCGACGCGCGGTCGAGGCCAGCACGAGCTCGGCATCGATGTGGAACTTCTCGGACAGCTCGCGCTTCCACTGCTCGGCGAGGTGCGGAGGGCAGATGACCGAGAGCCGTGTGGTCTCGCCCTGGTCCAGCATCTCTCGGGCGATGAGTCCTGCCTCGATGGTCTTGCCGATACCGACGTCGTCGGCGATGAGCAGACGAACGGGGTCTTGGCGCAGCGCCATGAGCAGCGGCACTAGCTGATAGGGCCGGGGCTCGCATGCGATGCGGCCAAGCGATCGGAACGGCCCGGCGCCGGAACGGAACCCGAGACGCAGGGCATCGCGCAACAACCTGGCTGATTGGAAATCGCCAGCCTTGTCCGGGTCCGGGAGCCCGAAGGTGGCCGGCTCCACAGTCTCAAGGGCAGTGAGGACTCCAGCGCGCTCTTCATCTGTGCCACCGAGGGGCCTGAGCAGGAGGAGTTCGTCCGTTGAGTCCGGAAGGACAACCCACTCCCGATTGCGGGCACGCACCAAAGCGCCGACAGCGAAGCTCACCTGGAACCTCCGAAGACTTCGGGGAATCGCTTGAGGAGTGCGGGCCAGTCATCGTCGTAGCGGAACACGATCATCGTGTAGCCAAGGTCGTCGAGGGCCTCGCGCTTGACCGAATCGTCTGCTGCGGTGGCCTCATCATCGTGAACCGGGCCGTCGATGAATATCGCGACTGAGTGATCGCGGTAGAGGAAGTCGGGACGAGCCCCCGCCGCTTCGACCAATGGCTGGGCATCGGTGGGAAGCCGTAGGCTGGCGTCACGCAGCGTCGTGAGCCACTTCCGCTCGAGATCCGAATCCGTGAGTCGCATAAGGCGCTCGAAGTGCTCTTCACGCGGCAGCGCGTTGGGTGAGACCTCAACGGAGGACTTGGCTAGCTGGAGAAGCAGGCCCGATATCTGGAAGCGGTCAAGAAGCTCGTGGTCGGGCTGGTTGTAGTAGGACATCAGGCAGTCGTAGCAGGCCGCCGTGCAAGGCTCCTTGGCTCCGCGTGCGTATCCCATGTCGGTACCGCTCGGGTCGAAATGGCAGAGCTCAAGCGCTCGTGCTGCGACCCTCGGCAGCGCGGTTGGATCCTCCACCAGACGACGGAGAACGCCAGCGCCGCCTTCCGCCGCCTCGTAGAAGAGCAGGGCCCGGCGGCCCGCACGGTCCGGCAGAGGCTCAACGGCGAGCTCCGAGTCCTCGAGCTGGTAGGTGACCTGAATGGCGCTCTTGAGCGCGGCGGAAAGCGACGCCATCACCGTCGAGTCCCATTCGCCGGTCGGCGTGAACACGAGGCAGTTCCGGCGATCCTCGACGAAGGGCACGACCCGCTCGGTCCGCTTGGCCTGCGGCTCGGTCTCGTTCTTGCCGGCCGTGTCCTCCACCTCTTCTGACTTGGCCCACATCCCGGAATCGACGTCGATGAGGAAGCCCTTCACGGCCTGGTCCTTGCGCCGCTTCAGTCCGAGATTCATGCGCCAGAGTGTTGCCGAATGGCCGTAGGCAAGGTCCGCGATGGTCTCCCCGTCGAAGGAGGCTACTGCAGTGCGCTTAGAGAGCTCGCCTTCGCGCTCGGCAAAGCGGAACGCCGTGGTGAGCTCGAACCCCTGGCGCTGGCGCTCCTCTTCGTCGCTGTTGATCCGGTCGCGACGACGCGTACCCACGTTGGTCAGCCGGAAGAGCTGGTCCACCGGTGCCGGCAGTTCAGCGCCGCAACTGGCGCAGATGTCGGGCGCAATCTGCTCGATGGGGTGCAGGTATCCGCATTCGGAGCACAGCTTGATGCTCCGCTTCAGGATTCGCTCGGTGCCCGTGCCCTCGGCCTCGACTGGCAGCACCGCCTTCACGATCTGGTAGCGCAATCCCTCGTGGTAGACGTAGGCGTTTGGGCCGAACTCCGAGATAGCCAGGAAACGCGGACGCGACAGGAACTCGTCGGTCCCCCGGCCTCCTCGCCGGCCTGGAATGAACGCGGACAGTGGCAGCCGTGGGAAGTTGTAGCCCGGCAGGAAGCCCTCGCTCGCAAAGTAGCGATAGCTGTAGAAGTCCGATTGCATGATGCGGTCGTTGGAGGCCAGCAAGAGCCCGAGCTGCGCCTCCGCCTCGGCACGAGCGGCCTTGGCGCTGTTCTTGTCCTTCATCGAGCTCGATGCGTCGAGCATGGTGCGGTTCGCCCGGGCCTGCTGTGCCATCGCTGCGCGATAGAGTTCGCGCCACCGGTCGCACGCATCCTGGAAATCACGCGGCAGCGCTCGAACGACCGCGCCCAGCCACTGCTCGGCGTTCCAGTCCGCGGGCAGCATCTCCATGGGAATGGAATCGAGCACGCGACGAGCTCGTTCGATGGTTCGCGTCGCCGCGGTGGCGTTCTCGAGCTTCTCCAGGACTGTCGGCAGCAGTTCGAGCGAGGGCGTATCGCCCTCGACATCGAGTACCTTTCCGAGCGAGCGACCCAGTGCGAGGCCAGCCTCGTGTATCCAGATCGAGTGGACGTGGGCCCTGAGAAGATCCTCGTTCGAGAGGTCCAGGCGAGGCGGTGTCACCTGTCCGGACACCATCTCCTCCGGCCGACGGAAGAAGTACTGATCGTGCGGGCTGCCAGCCGAGCAGTAGGTGAATACCAGCGCCGGCTGCCCGCTGCGTCCCGCGCGTCCGCTTCGTTGAGCGTAGTTCGCCGGCGTCGGAGGCACGTTGCGCATGTTGACGCAGTTGAGTTCAGAGATGTCGACGCCCAGTTCCATCGTGGGCGAGCAGAACAGCAGTGGGAGCTTCGCCTCGCGAAACGCCTCTTCGCGGCGCTCGCGCTCTTCGCTCAGGACCTGCGCCGTGTGCTCGGCGGCACGCATGTCCTTGAGCGTGGATGCCTTGGTGCGGTAGTAGTCCACGAAGAACGCGTTGACCCGTGCGCCTTCTGCAGGCAGCCGCGGCACGCGCACCGGGTCATGGGCGGGGGTAGTTCCATCGCCGGGAATCCAGCGCATAGCCGCCGACTGAAGCTGATAGCCGGGAACGTCCTCGTCGCGCTCGGCATCGATAACCTGCTCAACGAGACCGGCGCTGGCGAGAACATTCAACATCTGGCCGATTATCAGTTGGCAGTCATCGCGGGAGATAGGCTCGCCGCCGCCGAGTTTGCCGTTCTGCGAGATGTAGCGCGCAAAACCGGATCGCCCTGAGACGAAGGTGTAGGAACGGTCATCGGCCTTGCTCCGGGTGCGTGGGAACACGACAGTCGCGTATTCGAGGTTCTCAGTGCTGAAGTCCCACGGGTCACGCAGGTTCGTGTACGACTGCGACTTCATCTGCTCAAGCCGATTGGGGTCAAGGAACTGAACCTTGATGGCGAGAACGCGACGCATGTGGTCCAGCAAGGCTTTCGAGACTTCTTCGCGCAGCTGGGGCTCCGCTTCGAGAAGCGCCTCATGGCAGCCCCTCCAGGATTCCTCGTCGGCGCACAGTTCCGCCAGGTCCTCGTACTCGACGCGAAGGAGCCCGCACTGCTCCAGGTTTGGGGAAGTCAGTCGCCATCCGCGCTGCATGTCGCGGTAGAGGCGGTAGCCGACCACATCGAGCAGCGCCTCACGCGCTCGTCGCTCGGCGGCGAACTTGGCCTCGGGAGCGGCGGCGTAGTCCATCGGTACCAGGCCCATGGCCTCCATCACGCTCGTAGTGAGTTCCTGGTGGCCGAGGCCTTGCTCGCCGGCACTCATCGCGGCGTGGTAGAGGCCGGAGCGAAGCAGTCCCACCTCGACGAAGTCGTTGAAGTGGCCGGCTTGAAGCGCAGCGTCCTGACGGTTGTCCGAGAAGCTCAGAAGCTTACGAGCCCTCTCGCTGAGGGACAGGTCAGCGCGCAAGTTGCGAAGCGCTGTGATGGCGAGAATAGTGGTCGCCGTGCTTCGAGCCTCAGTGCCGAGCGTCGCCAGCTTGCCGAAGTCCGAACGGATGTTGGAGCTGTGCGCGACACCGCACTTGAGGCAGAACCTGAAAGGCGCCGGCACGAACCATGCCTCGTTGCCACCGCCACCAATGGTTCCGTCTCCGCCCACATAGACCCGCGTGGGCAGCTGCTCACGATAGTGGCGTTTGAGACGGGTCAGCCCGTTGTGCTCCTCGGTCCATGTCTGCGGAACGAGGTTCACCAGCTCCACTTCGTCGTCATCAGGCCAGGGCGCGGTTGTGCTCACATAAAGGTAGCCCGGCTTGATGGAGTCGGTCTTTTCGCGATCCCGCATCTCTCGTTTGACGAGACGGTCCTGGTCGTCAGGACGCGATTCGAGCTGCGCGACGTAGTATTCCTGGCCACATTCCCGGCAGAACGCGAGCGGCATCAGAACCTTGTCGCGTGAGCTCGGTGCGAATCGCTGCGGTTCGGTGGTAATCTCGCGCGATTCCGGCGGCTCGAGTGTCGCATAGACCGTGTCGCCTCGGCTGATGAACTGGTGGAGGCGGAATGCGAACACGGGGCTGCCTGCATCGGGATCGTGGACGTGGTAGCCGGTCATCAGGCAGTCGCGAATCGCCTCTGCGCAGCGCTCCTCGGGCACTGAGCTCTGCTCGGAGAGCAGCGTGGCCGCCTCGCCGACGTTGCGTGGAGTCTGCCGTATGAGGACGCCGGTCTCGGGCTCCTCCGCCAGGCCGAGCGTCGTCTCGATCCATGCCGCCAGTGGGTCCGCCGCGAACGCCTCGTAGGTCTCTGGTGCGGTGACGCCGACGCCGAGACGGGTGCCGAGTTCTACCGCCGTTGGGGAACCCGATGTTGCTCGCCGCAGCGTCTCCCCGATGACGCACTCGGGCTTCACGGTGGCGCCGAACAGCGTCGTCGCAAGTCGCGCTACCTCGATCTTCTGCGCCGCAACCGTGCCCTCGCCGGCAAGTGTTGCCGATGTGCCGACGTGCTGAAGAGCGGGTGATTCGCATGCCTCGCGCACCCGGCGCATGAGCATGGCAACATCGGAGCCCTGACGCCCGCGATAGGTATGGAGTTCATCGAAGACCAGAAACTGCAGTCCACGCATAGCTTTGACGAGCTTGCCTTCGTCGGGACGGGTCAGGATGAGTTCGAGCATGACGTAGTTGGTGAGCAGTATGTCGGGGGGATTCGCGATGATCTCGCGCCGTTCCTCATCGGACTCCTGGCCCGTGTATCGCCGCCACGTCACCGGCTGGCCGCCTGGTGGATAGCCATGCTTCAGGAACTTCTCAAGCTCGCCGAACTGGCTGTTCGCCAGTGCGTTCATGGGGTAAACGATGACCGCCTGGATGCCCTTGCCGCTCCCGCGACGAAGCACATGGTCAACGATCGGAATGATGTAGGCGAGGCTCTTGCCGGACCCGGTGCCCGTGGTCAGAACGTAGTTCTCTGCGCTGCGGGCGACTCGAATCGCATCGTCCTGGTGCCGATGAAGGTGCATCTGCTCGCCGAACGAGCCCTGTCCCGCACCGGGGGTCTTGCTGCGACGGAAGATGCGCGAGCACTCCGAGTGCAGGACGCCCTCGTTCACGAGATCATCGACGCTGCCGCCACGCTCGAATGCCGGGTTCAACTGGACCTTTGGGTCGGGCCAAAGGAGACCCTCTTCGAGCTTGGTGTCGACGAGCTCGTGGATGCGTGCATCCGCGATGTTCATGAAGCTCTTGGCATACTCCGAGAAGTCGCCGACAAGCCGCTCGCGAAGGTCAAAAACGTCCACACTGCCCCCAGGGGAAGAGGTGCGCCGACCCCCTCGGATGGCGCTCTTTTCATCGTAACCTATGGGTGCGACATGAAACGGCGTTTGGCTGATCTTGTCCCGCATTGAGCCTATCGACCCCCGGCCGGCGGCGCCAACCACCGCGACAGCATTGCGGCCGAAGCCCTGCCCCCAACAGAGAGCTCGGACCAGGTGAACGCCAGCGCGATCCTCCACGGCAGTTCGACCCAGGACGCCGAGATCGGGCTCGCGAGTGGTGCCAAGCGAGGCAATCTCGCGCGTCCTCGTTGCCGCGATTCCGGCCAATTCGGCTCAGCTCGCACGGTCATAGACGGATCGTGAAGATGGATCGAGTCCCCTCAAAGCGAACAGGCCAGAAGCTACACGCATCTGAACTGCGGTTTTACTGGTGGGCGATTGTGGATGGTCCTGTAACCAGAAGGGTCTGAAACCCGAAGGTACCAGACCCGTCTTGTCTAGCGGACGATTATGGCGGGGGTTGTGACCGCGTTCACGGCACGCTACTGAAAGGTCACTGATCTTGTCCCATGCTTCATGACGCCACCCCATTCGACCCAGTACTCAAGCAAGGCCGTGGTCGGCATTGGCCTGGGGAACGATGTAGTTGGAAACAGAAGTCGGCCGCCGCCATTGGGCCTTTGGCACGGCACATCGACCGAATTGAAGTGAAGGAGGCCGAAAGCGCGCGGTTCCACGACTTCGATTCCATTCACGTAGGCATGGACCAGAACGCCGCCCCCGATACTCACGCTATCGCCAACGGTGAAAGTAACATCGCCCGGCCAGAAGGCCGCGGCCGCGGTACTCGCATCCACCCCTGCCGAACCCTGAGGGCCCTGAGGTCCTGCGGGACCAGTTATACCTGCAGGTCCTGCGGGACCGATTGCACCTGCAGGTCCTGCGGGACCGATTGCACCTGCAGGTCCTGCGGGACCGGTTGCACCTGCAGGTCCTGCGGGACCGGTTGCACCTGCAGGTCCTGCGGGACCGGTTGCACCTCTAGATCCTGCGGGCCCTTGGAGCCCAGGGGTAGGCTGAATAGCGTCGATACGATCGGACAGCGCGGTATTGGTCGCGATCTGTGCCTTCTGCCATGTCTTGAGACCGTCGATGGACTTCTGCTGCTGAGCATTCGTCTTCTTGATGGCCGCAATCTGCGACTTCAAGTACAGGACCTGCTTGTAGAGGTAGCTGGTGGTGGCCGCCTTCGCCGGATTGGGCATGACGACGTACGTCATCCCCACGACTGCCAAGGACAGTAGAACCGTCAAGGCTATCTTGCCAGCACGTCCGCGCATCAAGACCCCCTCGGTTGAGCCCGCCTACCTCAACGCAGAGTATCTCACCATCCCCGCGAAGGGAACGGCGTCCGCTACACGGAAGGAGGCAAGAGCCCTCCTGGCGGTGGAAGAGCCCATTCGAACTCCTCAGCAGGGAGCCTTCAAAGGTCTTCAATACAGGCGGTGGGCGATTGTGGATGCGTTCGTGGAGAGAGCCAGCTCACGCCGAGTCACTAGGAGGTTTGTACATCGGCGAAGAGACGTCCAACCATTCTTCATGAAGGAACTTCCAGTAGCGAGGGCTGGCGCCCTCGCCCCAAGGCTCCGAATCGAGATTCATTTCGCTAATTGCGGCGTATTCCTGCTGTGAATCACTCAGGAGCTCGCGATTCGAGGCATCTTCGAGAAGTAGGTCGACCAAGGCGTTGTACCGTATGTCCCACAGGCCATACGCGTTCCAGTAGTAGCGGAAGTCGTGTTTGCTCGAAAACAGGCGCCATGCGATTGCCCGGTGAAACACTAAAGCATTCACCAAATCGGCCCCAAATGCATCGTTCAGTTCGGCGATACGGCCAGGAATCGGCTTGCCGTCGATGAGGCCCCGGATGAGCGGGCCGTCGCTGAAGCGAGCATCGCCATCTACAACTGCGGATGGCTCACCAGCCACGACCCAAGACCAGAGCCGTAGCACAAGGCCATAGGCCGCTGGCAGGTCCGAACGTGATGTCGACCACGGTGGACCCAAGGCATCCCGCATGAAGCCAACCTCGTCAAGGTGCCCCCACTTTCGACAATATGCAGGTGCGATTGTGTCGGCGAGCGAGAACTCACGGTCGGGAGCTACTTCTGGTGCCAGCATTCCCGCGATGCCTTGCTGTTTCGGCGGAAACGGCAACACACGAAAGACGACTGTACCGTAGTCGGCCCTGACACCCCACATCTCGCGAAGTAGCACATCCAGAGTCCAGAAGCGTATGAGGTACTCCTTCGACACGAACTCTGCGACTAGGCGGTCCAACTGCTGGGTTGCAGACGCGCGCCGCGCAATTTCCGTGGACTCAACAGCTGCATCAGCGGCAATGCGTGAGTCGGCGAGGGCAGTGGCCGTGTGTCTGAGGCTCCTTGCGGCGACCAATGCCGCCGCACCCGCGAACACGGCGCCAAGCATTGATGCCGCAATGGCCAAATAGTCCATCAGACTCGGCTGAAGTGAGGAACGAATCCCGGCAAGTTGCGCAACTGCGTCGCGGACTTGGGCCGCTGTCGCCACGTCCATAGGTGCTGCCCCGACACTCACGGCATATCCCCTCTTTCGACGCTACCTGTTGTCAGAGTATCTGGCAGTAGCGGGCACCCGTCCACAGACAGCTCGCGCGAACAACGCCCAGAGGCGCTCCTGCGTCCTCAGAGACTTCCTGTACTGCGCCGAGTGCGGAGCCAAGATAACCGCCGGGGCCCACAAGGGTTTGACCTACTACCGCTGCACCCACGACAAGGGCGACTGCTCCCAGCGGGCCTACACCCGCGAGGAGCTCCTCATGGCCGAGGTCGCTGACGTGCTCGACCCCATCGCCATCACGCCCGACATCGTGGAGGCGCTCGTCGAGGAGGCCCGCCTTCGCGAAGGCGACGCCCGCAGGGCGGCGGCGCGCGATCGCGGGGCCTTCGACGCCGCGCTAGCACAGAATGCCGCGCGTGCATCGGCGTTGCTCGACAAGCTGCTCGACGGCGTGGTCAGTCGTGAGGCATACGCCGCCAAGGTAGCAGAGCTCGACGAGGAGCGGCGCACTTTGGAAAACCGCATCTCGAGCCTGACCGAAGCACCCGAGGGCCTATCAGCGCAGGTAGAAGCGCTGGCGCGTACCGGGGCGGGTGCTCGCATCGACTTCGACGCCGCCGATGAGACCACCAAGCGCGAGGTGCTGGCTGGCGTACTTTGTAACCTGTCCGTCGAGGACGGTCGCATAGGGTCCTACCAGTGGAAAGGCCTCTTCGGCTTCCTCGAAAAGAATGCCTCCGGGCCTTCATTCATGAATGGTGGGCGATACTGGATGCGCTTCGAACCGCATAAAGCTGGTCAGCTAAGGAAGCTTAGATCCTGGAGAATTCCTCGCGCCTCTTCGCACGCCTCGGTGGCGGTGCTAGCGGTTATTGATTCATGCGACTTGTAGTCCGCTGCGACTCGCTCGGCCTTGAGCGCGCGCAGAGCATCAACCAAGTCACAAGCGTCGTCGCTACGCAGTTCGAGACTCGTGTACCACCGCTCGTGTTCGCCCATATGCTCGTCTGCGTTTTTGGGGATGAACATACTCTCCATCCACTCAACCGTCACACAGTAAGCCGCATAGTAGGCTCGACTCACGGATGTTCGCCATGAAGCCTCGGCAAGCGGACTAGCGCCATCTGTGACAGCGAGCTCACTGGCGAGGTCTAGATACTTGCTCCAGTTGAACATGACTTCTTCGTCTCCGAATGAACTGATATCGCCACGAAACGCTGGGCGCATGCGGGCAGGCTCTCTCGAATCCATGAACGGCGCAGCCGCTTGACAGCGATGCGCTTGTGTTCACCGGCGACGGGCGCGAATACCCGAATGAGCAGTGAGAGCGTGCCATCGTCGGGGTCTGCAATTGCTGCCAACCGGATCCGCTCAATCCTCGCCGGCACCACCGCAGTCGCGAGCGCAGGGAACAACTCCAGACGCGTTCGAACCTCTGGATGTATGGCCAAGAACTGGTTGACCTCCGCCCAATCAGACGACGCGAAGCCCGCGAGAATAGGCAGGTCGCAGTACGCAATCGAAGGGGTCATCGCCCTTGCAGGGTCAGCCGTCGTGAAACGCGGCCCAGCGGACATCTCGGTAGCCGAATACACTACGCCCGAGGCAAATAAGGGCTCTACCAAAGGGGCCACCAAAGTCCCCACGACGGTCCCTGTGACCGAGATGTGACGAGCCAAAACAGAAACCGCGTCGATGAACACGCGATCCCATGTGGGTGTGTCTCCCGTGTCCACATACCGGGCAGTGCTGACACAAGCAGCCTGTGATCCAAAGGTCATTTCTCGTCCTCGGTCTCAGCTGACAAATCCGATGCGGCCGCCGCAACCAACGCAGCTACACGCAAAAAGTTGTCCGTCGTAAGGGCTATGCGCCCCACGCAGTCCGCAGGGACGTCTCCTTCCTCGGCGGTGCGCGAGGGATCCGGAGCATAGAACATGAGGAAGACCTCTTGGCCCGTCGTCGACAGATTCAGATGAGTCGCGTAGGTCAATGGAACAGCTGGGACAACTGCTGGCATGAAGTTGATTCGACCCTGAAGTCTCGATCTGTCTGTCATGTGCGCACCCCGTGTCCTCGTTATGTGACATATACATGTTCCGCAACACGCACCCAGTGGCACAAGAAATGTGATCAAGAGTGCCCAGCCACACGGTGTGGCTCTGGTGGCAGGGACTCAATGGTAGCACTGCAACACCTTGGGTTGGACCATCGCAAGAATCTGGAGCGGTGCTCGACGGCTACCTCGAAGGGGTCGTGCCGGTGGAGGCGTACCGTGCCAAGAGCGACCAGATCGCCGAGCAGCGCCGAGCTTTCGAACGGCGGCTCAATGCGCTTTCGTGTGGCACCAAAGACAAGACGGCGCAGGTGGAGCGCTTGGCAAAGACCGCCGCTGGTGCCCGACTAGCCTTCGCCGGTGCGGATACCCAAGGCAAGCGGCGCATCCTCGACGGCGTACTTTTGAACGCCTCGCTCCAAGACGGTCACATAGGGTCCTACCAGCTAAAACACCCCTTCGAGTTCCTCCGAAAAGGACCCGAAGGGGCGTTTCGTTGTGAATGGTGGGCGATGTAGGATTTGAACCTACGACTTCAGTGCGAAGGATGCTGTGTCAGAAACCCGGAAGGCCCCCAAAGCAATGCGCCTAGTAACGCTTGCGCGACCCGCGGAATCCAACTTCCGGGAAGCCCAGCGCTGCCAAGGCATTCTTCGTGAGTCTCGCAGATTGCCTGAGCCGCGACCATTGCCCGCCCCAGCGCGATGCCAAATGCACAAAGCGCCTTGTTCGGAGCTGGCGGCCCAATGCGTCGCGTCAACCAGGCGCATCCGAACTTCGCCACCCCAAACAAAGGCGAGGACCGAAGTCCTCGCGTGTAGTTCGTGGAGCCGACGAGCGGATTCGAACCGCTGACCTGCGCATTACGAGTGCGCTGCTCTACCAGCTGAGCTACGTCGGCCTGATAACACCTGTCAACCTACGAGGCGCCTTCTGCCCCGCCACCGCCACCGCCGCCAGACGGCCTGCGCCTGCGACGCCTGCGACTGCTGCGCGTCGGCTTGTCGCCGCCCTCAGCACCGCCCTGAGCGTCACTCTGGCCGCCGCCCTCGCCCGTGGGCTGAGACGGTGCCGGCTTCGCCTGCTCGCGGGGTGCTCGCTTCGCAGCCTGCTTGGGCTGCTCGCCTTGTGATCCGCTCGCCTGCTCACTCCCGCCGCCACCCGACGACTTGCGTCGCCTCCGCTTGCGACCCGACGACTCTCTCGCCGGCTCGTCCTTGGCCGCTACGGGTTCCGCAGCGGGCGGCTTAGCAGCGGCCGCGGCTTCCGCCACCAGCGCGGGCAACGTGCCCGCCGAGGCCTCTTCCAGCGACTCGCGAGTGACCGAACACGGGCACCCGCTTCCCTTGGCACACTCCATCTCCGAAAGCGCGATGGTAACCGAAGTGCCGTCCTCCATGCGAATCCGGACCTTCTCGCGAAGCGTGTTGAGCTCGTCGACCTTGGCCAGACCCACAGGGGTCTCAATGATCGCGCCCTTCTTGGGAGCACGACCCTTGAAGTCCTTGTACGCGTCGTACTCGTAGCGCAGACAGCACATGAGTCTGCCGCACAGACCACTGATTTTCAAGGGGTTAAGCGGCAGATCTTGCTCCTTCGCCATCCGGATCGAGACCGGCTGGAAATCGCCCCCGAAGCGCACGCAACACAGCATCTGCCCGCAGTGCCCGACGCCACCGACCGCACGCGCTTCATCGCGCACTCCCACCTGGCGCATGTCGATGCGTGCATGGAACCGGTTCGCAAGCTCCTTGACCAGATCGCGAAAGTCGATTCGCTCCTCGGCCGAGAAGTAGAAGACGATCTTGTCGCCGCCGAACGAGTACTCCACGTCCACCGGCTTCATGTCGAGCCGACGTTCCTCCACCATCTCGCGGAAGACCTTGAGCGCCTCGGCCTCGCGCTCGTGGTTCTGCGCCGCCACAGCCAGATCGCTCTGGTCGGCGACGCGCGCCATGGGCTTGAGCGCCGCAGGCAGCGCCGAGCGCTCCACGTCATGCGGCGGCTGGACGACCGTTCCAAGTTCAGTTCCACGCTCAGTCTCGACCACGACGACGTCGCCCTCAGCCGGAGTTGCACCGGCGGGGTCGAACCAGAGCGTCTTGGAGAAACGGAGTCGGACTCCGACTACCGTGGGCATTTGAGTACCTCTCGAATATCGAACAGCATGGCCTCGACGGCCAGCTGGGGGCTCACATTATACGAGATTCGGCGCCGGGCCACGTTGACGGCCGAAAGTGCCCGGGTCGCGGCCGCCGGCGAGACCACGTCAGCCACCTCCACCATAGCATCGGATGCATCAGCGTTGACGACCAGATCGGGCAGATCGATGGAGAGGACGAGGCAGTCGCGTATCCACGCTTCCGCTACGTTCAGGACCTCCCCGACCCCCTCTCGCTCGCGCGACGTGAGCTCGCGCTTGTGCCGCTCTTCAAGCGATTTCAGTGCCCCGCGCCCGGCGAACTCCGCCCGCTCCTGAAGCTCGTCGGCGTGAACCGCCTTGACCTCCTCAAGCGGCGCCTTCACGGCAGCAAGGAGCGTCTTGACCGCCCCCAGCACGTCGAGGTCGTCCATGACCGACAGGTCCTTGAGGGTTGCCAGGATCGTCCCACGGGCCAGCTGCCGTGCGGGGCTTGCGAGAAAGTCGCGGGCGCGCGCCACGACCCCGCCCGCAGCGGCGAGCGCAGCGGCCGCCTCGTGCGCGTCAGCGCCGGTCTTGGCCTGCAGCACCGAGATGGCCTCGGAGGGCGCCAGGCGCCGAAACCGCACCACCTGACAGCGCGAGGCGATGGTGGGAAGCACGGCCTCGAGCGTATGCGCCATGAGCACGATCACCGTATCGGCGGGCGGCTCTTCGAGCGTCTTGAGCAGCGCGTTGCCGGAGCTGTCGTTGAACAGGTCAGCGCTCTCGACAAGATAGACCTTGCGCGAGCCGTCGATGGGCGCCAGCTGGACGTCTCTGACCAGATCGCGCGTCTGCTCGACCACGAACCCCTTCGCCCCTTCGGGCTCGATCAGGTGCACGTCCGGATGCGACCCGCGCCTCACGCGGCTACATGCCGAGCAGTTGCCGCACCCACCGTCGTCGCACAGCAGTGCGCAGGCAAACGCCTTGGCGGCGCTCTTCTTGCCCACGCCGGGAGGGCCGACGAACAGGTACGCGTGACTGACGCGTCCGCTTTCCACCGCGTTTCTCAAGAAGCGCGCCGCGCGAGGCTGCCCGACCAGGTCGTCCCAGACCGTGCGCGTCATGAGCTCTCACCCAGCGCCACGCGCACTGCGGGCACGTCCCGAAGCGCTGCTGCGATACGCGCGGCCACGTCCTCGATCGTCCCGCTGGCGTCGATGACCCGGACGCGCTGCGGCTCAGCGGCCGCAATCGCCAGGAAGCCCTCGCGCACCCGCTTGTGGAACTCGATGTCCTCGCGCTCGAGCCGATCGGCTCCGTGCGCGGTGGCCCGCGCGAGTCCGGCGGCCGGATCGATGTCGAGCACGATGGTGCGGTCCGGAGACAGCCCGCCTGTGGCCGTGGCGTGGAGCTCGCGCACCTCGGCCAGATCCAGCCCGCGTGCGTAGCCCTGATAGGCCGTGGTGGAGTCGAAGAAGCGATCGCAGATGACGACCTCGCCCGCTTCAAGCGCGGGACGAATCACCTCGGCCACGAGCTGTGCGCGTGCGGCCTCGTACAGCAGCAGCTCAGCGCGCGCGCTGAGGCCGTCGTGGTCCGGGTCCAGCAGTATCCGGCGAATGGCCTCTCCCGCCGCTGTGCCGCCCGGCTCGCGGAGCAACCGCACGACGACGCCGGCTGACTGAAGCCGCCGGGCCAGCGCCGCGATCTGCGTGGACTTGCCGGTGCCCTCGCCGCCCTCGAAGGTGATGAAGACGCCGCTCACCGGGGCACCTGCGCACGCCAGTCGGCGGGCGCCTGTGCGTACAGGTCTCCGCCGCGCGTGTCGAGCGCCACGAACGCTGGAAGCCCGACAAGGCGCATCCGCACGAGCGCCTCGGTGCCCAGTTCGGCGTAGGCGACCGGCTCGACGTCGTCCACATGGGTCGCCAGCAGCGCCGCGGCACCCCCGACTGCGGCGAAGTAGACGCCGCCCGTCGCGACACACGCGTCGCGCACGGCACCGGAGCGCGCTCCCTTACCGATGGTGGCGACGATGCCCGCCCCCATGAGCGCCGGCGTGGCCGCATCCATGCGCTTGGCGGTGGTCGGACCAACGGCACCGACCGGCCTGCCTGCGGCCGCCGGCGTAGGACCCGCATAGAAGAGCGTCTGCCCGGCCAGCCCGAAGGGCAGCTCCCCCGAGGCCTCGAGTTCGGCCAGCAAGCGCGCATGAGTGGCATCCCGCGCCGTATAGACGTCGCCGAACAGCGCCACCTCCTCGCCGACGCTGAGGGCCGCCAGCGCCTCACGCGAGGCCGGCAGATCGATACGCTTCGCGGTCCTCACGTCGCCACCTCCTCGCACGGCTCGCCCTCGTCATCGCACTCCTGCCAACGCAGCGCGGTGAAGCCATAGACCGCGGCGCCCAGCACTATCGTCGCCGACAGCATCAGCGTGATGCGCGGGCCGGTCAGCGCCAGCATATCGGGCGCCAGTCCGTTCGCCTCGACAAACGCCAAGACGTAGCCGCCGATGATGTCGTTCAGGGGCGCCATGACCACCATCGACAGCAGCAGCGCCACACGCACCACGCTCTCAAGCGCGGTGAAGACCCGTCCGCGGATCTCATCGGAGGTCGTCTGGACCACGTAGCTGTTGCCCGCCACGGTGAGCGTCGCGATACACGCGCCCGCCCCCATCGCGAAGAGCCCGGCCAACCCGTACACCGGCACACTGGCAAACCCGAGCATCGCCAGGCCGAATCCGGCCACACTACCGGCGAACAGCACCTGCAGCGAGAGAGCGCGCTCGAGCCGGGGCACGATCAGCGCACCCACCACCATGCCGGCCGCCATGAACACGAGCATGAACGTCTGCGGGCTGCCAGAGAGCTGTTGGAGCCACGCGAGCCCCTCGGCGAAGACCGGCCCGCTCACAAGCGTCTTCACATAGTCGAGCCCTACCGGGATGATGGCGCCGCCGCCCAGAATCGCGAAGAAGAGGGTGACGAGCAGCCCCTTCAGTTCGCGATGGTCGCGCAGAAACGTGTACGACTCCCTGACGTCGCGGCCCAGAAGCGACAGGCGAAACGCCTCCTTGCTGCCGGGCGGCCTGGCGTCAACGCGGATGCTTGAGATGATGAGCGCCGAGATCGAGAAGGTCATGAAGTCGAGGAAGAAGCCGGCACGAGGACCGAGCAGTGCCGGTGAGGCGAGCCCGACGAGGTAGTCGACCACCGGCATGTCGGCGGCGATCACCGTGCGCACGACCGCCTCGAAGCCGGCCAGTATCGCGCCCGATGCCGTGAGCCCGATCAGCATCGACGCCTGCTGGGTCGTGTACATCACGCCGTTCGCGACGGTGACGTCACCCTCCTCGACCAGGTACGGGATGAGCGCGTTGCGGGCCGGCCAGAAGAAGAGCGACGCCGTCTCCATGAGGAGCACGATCGCGTAGATGGCGAAGAGCGAGTTCGTCGACAGCAGCACCAAGACGAGCAGCGCACGCACGACATCGGCCACGATCATCGTCTTGCGCCGGTCGAACCGGTCCACGAGCGCCCCGGTCACGCCCGACAGCACCAGTGCCGGGATGATCTTGGCGATGAGGATGCCTGCCACAGCGAACGAGGAGCCGCCTGAGAGCGCGCTGACCATCGGGATGAGCAGGCCGATCACGAGCCAGTCGCCGATGCCCGAGACGAGCTGCGCGGTCCACAGCCTACGGAAGCGCGGGTCCCTCAGGAGGCGACCGAATGCGCCTTTACCCGGTTGCCCCGCCGATGCCTTCGCGGTCTCGGTCACGAGTCAAGCACCACCGTCGCGCTGCGAATGGCACAACACCCCATGTTGACCGCAACGGGCAGCGCGGCGATGTGACACGGTGCCGTGGCAACGTGCACGGCCAGCGCGGTCGTGTCGCCGCCGAGCCCTGCCGGGCCAATGCCGGTGGCGTTGATGGCCTGCAGCAGCTTGGCCTCAAAGGCCGCCGCGCGCGGATCGTCCGGGGGCGTCCCGATCGGTCGCAGAAGCGCCTTCTTCGCGAGGCTGCCGACCTTGTCGAAGGTTGCCCCGACGCCCACGCCCACGAGCAGCGGTGGGCATGCGCCCGTCGCCTTGGCCGTCACGGTCTCGAGCACCACGCGCTCGACGCCGTCCATGCCCTCGTCGGGCGTGAGCATCTCGATGCGGCTCGCGTTGTCGGAGCCGCCTCCCTTGAGCATCACATGGACCGTCGTGCCGCTGCCGGCGCGCCACGCCACCTCGACGAACGCAGGCGTGTTGTCGCCCGTGTTCTGACGGTCGAAGAGCGCGTCACGCACGAGCGACATGCGCAGCGATGCATCGTGGTAGGCCGCAGCGACGGCCCGGTCGATCTCGTGCTGCACGTCGCCGGTGAGCGACTCGTCCTCGCCCAGCTCGATACGCACCCAGACGCTGCCCGTGTCCTGGCACACCGGCACCCGATCCGCCGTCGCGACCCGGGCGTTGTCCAGCAGCTGACCGAGCACCACTCGACCGCGCGGCGAGCGCTCCGCGTCCCGTGCGGTGGCCAGCGCCGCCATAGCGTCGGGGCGCAGGTCGCACGCGGCAGAGGCGATCGCCTCACGCACCGCCTCAGCTATATGCGCGGCATCCGCCACGTCACGCCCTCAGACCGAGGGCGTCAACGGCCGCGGCGACGGTGGCCGCCGACTCCTGCAGCGCGGTCAGCTCGGCCGCGTGCAACGGCAGCTCGGGCACTCCCTGGACGCCGCCCGCACCTAGGCGTGCAGGCACGCTCAGGTAGACGTCGTCGATGCCGTACTCGCCGGTGAGCATCACGCAGCTGGGGAGCAGGGCGCCCGAGTCGCCGAGGATCGCATCGACCATCGCGGCGATCGAGCCCGCCGGCGCGTAGTAGGCGGATCCGGTCTTGAGCAGGGCGACCACCTCTGCACCACCAAAGACGGTGCGCTCGACCAGCGCGTCGACCTCGTGTGCGTGGAACAGCTCGGTGATCGGCACCCCGTTGATGGTGGTGAAGCGCGGCATCGGGACCATCGCGTCGCCGTGCGCACCCATGGCGAGCGCATCGATCTCATCGATCGGCGCTCCCGTGTGATCGGCAACGGCGTAAGCGAAGCGGGCGGAGTCGAGAACGCCCCCCATCCCCAGCACGCGCTCGTAGGGCAGTCCGGACTCGCGCCACGCCAGGTACGTCATGATGTCGAGCGGGTTCGTGACGCACACGAAGACCGCGTCGGGCGACGCCTCGACCGCCTGAACGATCACGCTGCGCATGATGTCGCTGTTGGCCGCGAGCAGGTCGTCGCGCGTCATGCCCGGCTTGCGCGGCAGCCCTGCGGTGATGACGACCACATCGCTTCCAGCGGTGTCGTCGTAGTCGTTGGTGCCCTTGATCGACGGAGCGAACCGCTCGACCGAGCGCAGGTGCATCAGGTCGAGAGCCTTGCCCTGCGGCAGCCCTTCCGCCACATCGATCATGACGACATCAGCGGTTTCGTGCAGCAGGAGCAGTTGCGCCGCCGTCGCGCCGACCTGCCCGGCTCCTACCACCGTGACCTTGGGAAATGACATCGATACCCCTCTTTCGCATGCGCGGGACACCCGTGTACCGCGCGCGTCTACAGCATGCGGATTCTAACATGCGCCCCGGGCGTGAACGCGCGCGGTTCAGCGCCTGAGCGAACCATCCGAGAGGTCTGCCAGGTAGCCGACCTCGGGCTTGCGGCCGGCGTGATGAGCGAGGCGTTGCGCCAAGATGACCGGCACCTCAGGAAGCGGCTCGCGCGGCTCAGGAGGCAGCACCGGCACCGGAACGTCGGCCACAAGCAGGTCTTCCTCGCCGATGGCCTCCGCCACGACGTCGCCCAGATGGATGATGGCACTGCCGCCGTGCCCCGGCTCCCCCGGCTCGGCACCCACGCACTCGGCGACGATCACCAACCCGCACACGGCATCCGACAGCGCGATGGCCACCTCCAGCGCGGCCTCGGCCTGAAGCTCGCTCTCAGAGCCCGGGGACAGAATCAGCGCATCGGGCTCCCACTCGAGTGCGCGCGCCCACAGCGCCGGGTCGAAACAGGCATCGCCGGCGATGCTCAGGACGCGGCCCAAAGACTCGGCACGCGGTACGAGCTCGCACCCCTCGGGCCACACGCCCGGCGTCGCCCACACACACGACGGGCCGCTACCAGGGGCCGCCGCGAGCGCTTCCAGCACGTCAGGTGGCCATCCCGGGACTGCAGGCACGACCACGAGCTCAGCCCCGCTTGCGGCAGCCGCATCCATCGCGGCCCTCAGCGCATCACCGCGAACGGCCGGGTCCTCGAGCAGCTGATGCTGAATGACGGCGATTCGCATAGCGGCCTCCTGATCGGGGTCTCGCCAAGTACTTCCCCGAGAGCAGCGGTTCGCTCACGGGGAGCGCGGCGAAGGTCGTAGGGCTTGAGCTGCGCGCCGCGCGGCTTCCCGATTGCGCCAGCGTTCGGCGCGTCAGCAGAAGCCCCTGTTGGCCCGAATAACTACACCCGCTTGCCGTGGCGTATCTTTGGGGATACAATTGCGGTATGTACCAGATTCGGGAGACTGACGTATTCCAGAAGTGGTTCGAGTCGCTGCGTGACCTTAACGCGCAGTTTCGTGTCGCCTCTCGCATTCGACGGGTCTCACTGGGAAACCTCGGTGACGTCAAGTCGGTCGGAGAGGGCGTCCATGAGCTCAGGATCACCTATGGTGCAGGCTATCGCGTCTACTTCATCCAGCACGGCGACACCGTGATCGTTTTGCTGGCGGGCGGCGACAAGTCGACCCAGAAGCGGGACATTGAACGTGCGAAGGAACTCGCTCGCGAACTGTGAGGAGGACGGCAATGGCCAAGACTAAGACCCATCCTTGGGATGTGACCCGCTACCTCGACTCTGATGAGGCGATGGCTGCATACCTCGACGCCGCGCTCGAAGAGGACGATCCGGCGCTTCTCGCCGCTGCCCTTGGAGACATCGCGCGTGCCAAGGGGATGACGCAGATTGCACGGGAGACAGGGCTAGGACGGGAAAGTCTGTACAAAGCTCTGTCCGCTGAGGGAAATCCCGAGTTCGGCACGGTGCAGAAGGTCGTGCGGTCCCTCGGACTCAAGCTCCACGTATCGGCCTAGGATCGCATCAAGCCTTGCCACCGCTCTTCCGAGGCGCCTTTCCACGAGCGGGCTTCTTCTTCGCCTTGTCGGCATCCTTGGCGGGACACTCGGGGTCGACGCAGATGCGCCACGGCCCGCGCGCGGTCTGCACGACCACCACCGGCGCGCTGCACGCCTCACACCGCTCGCCAGTGGCCTGTATCTCGCCACGCCCCGGCAGCGGGTACGACGTCTTGCACTCCTCGTGATTCTTGCAGCGGGCGAAGCGCTTGAGCGTCTTGGGCGAGCGCTGGGCGATGATCCTGCCGTCGGCGCGCCCGTCTTGCTCGCACGTCTGGCAGGCACCGATGTCGACCGTCGGCTCGAAGTTGGTCGAGCAGTTGGGGTCAAGGCAGCGCACGAACGGCTTGCTGCGGAACTGGATCACCTTGATCTGCGGGCTTGAGCAGACTTCGCACAGCTCGGGAACCGCCTCGATCTTGCCCTGCGGCAGGGGGAAGGTCACGTCGCACTCCGGCCAACCGGAGCAGCCCACGAACTGGCCGCGGGTCTTGGCCGAACTCTTCACGAGCAGGTCATGACCGGACTTCGGACACACGCCCACCTTGGCGTCCGCGGCGGTCGCGTCCTTGAGCGCCTCGCCCACCTCGGTGGCTTTCGGAATCAGCTCATCCATCACGCGGGCGAGCAGCTCGCGCGAGTGCCCGACGACCGCCTCGCGCGTGACTCGACCGCTGGCGATGTCGTCCATCTCGGCTTCCAGCTCAGCGGTCATGTCCGGAGTGGTGATGCGCGGCGCGAATGCGGTGAGTGCATCGATGACCGCGCGCCCAAGGCACGTGGGCTCGACCGGGTCGTTCTCCGCGTAGCGCACCTCATAGAGCCGCTCGATGATCGCGTGGCGAGTGGCCTTCGTGCCAAGACCCCGCTTCTCCATCTCCTGAATGAGGCCGCCCTGGCTGAATCGCTTCGGAGGTTCGGTCTGCTTCTCCAGCTTCTCGGCGTCACGGAAGTCGACGGAGTCGCCTTGCGCGAGGACCGGCAGCTGCTCGTCCTTCTTCAGTCCGTACGGGTACACCGCTCGAAAGCCCGGCTCCACGAGGACGTCGCCCTTGACCACGAACTGCTCCCCGGCCACATCGATGCCGACCTTGGTGCCCTCGACGATCGCCGGACCCGACAGGGTGGCCAGGAAGCGCCTTGCCACGAGGTTATAGAGCTTGTACTCCTCCGGCTTCATCTTCTCGGAGTCGCCGGCACCGGTGGGGTGGATCGGCGGGTGGTCGGTGGTCTCCTTCTTGCCGCGCGTCGGCGAGATCGTCCCCGCAGCGATGCGCTTGGCGTGGGGCCGGAAGGTCGCAACCTCCTCAAGCGTGGCAAGGATCCCCTTGATGTCGAGCGAATCCGGGTAGACGGTGTTGTCCACACGCGGATAGCTGATGAGCCCGTTCATGTAGAGGGACTCGGCGATGCGCATGGTGCGCGCCGGCGTGATGCCCTCGGCGGCCGCAGCAGCCTGAAGCGCGGTGGTGTTGAACGGCGTCGGCGGCGCCACCTTACGACGCTGCTTCTCTGCGGAGACGACCGTGCCCGACGTGGCACCTTCGATGGCCGCCATCGCCTTGGTCGCGGGCTCCTCCACGGTGAAGTTGTTGCCCTCGTGCCCGCCACCGAACTCGTCAGCGCCTGAAGCGAAGCGCGCTTTGACCTGCCAGTACGTGGTCGGAACGAACGCCTCGCGCTCCAGTTCGCGCTCCACGATGAGTGCCAGCGTCGGGGTCTGAACGCGCCCTGCGGACTTCACGTTGCCGAAGCCTGAGTACTTCGCCATGGTGAGGTAGCGCGTGAGCACCGCACCCCAGACCAGGTCGATGTCCTGACGCGACTCCCCCGCCTGCGCGAGGCAGTCATCCACGTCGGTGATCTCGGCAAACGCCCGCTCGATCTCCTCAGAGGTGATGGCTGAGAAGCGCGCCCGGCGCACCGGGACGCTCTTGTTGACCGCACGCACCAGGTTCTGGGCGTCGGAGCCGATGAGCTCGCCCTCGCGGTCGAAGTCTGTCGCGATGACGACTTCGTCGGCCTTCTTGGCAAGCGACTTCAGTGCGCGGATGATCTCGCGCTCCGCCGGCGTCTTGCCGACGGGAGCCCACACGAGGAATGGCAGCGATGCAAGCTTCCACGTCTTCAGGTCGACCCCGTCAACGGTGAACGGCTTCTTCTTGGGCCACGGTGGCGTCGGCAGCGCTGCGGGGAGCTCGACGGTGGTGTCGTCACCCTCGGCCCATACGGCCTTCCAGCCGTCGCCGTGGACCAGCTGCAGCGGGAAGTCCACGCCCAGGATGTGACCCTTCAGGCCGATGGCGATCCAGTCCTCGCCGTCGCGCCGAAACGCGTACGTGGGCGTGTTGTAGACCTTGTCTGCCTTGGGTTTGCCGACGGCCAGAATCTCGGCGAGCTTCTTGGCGGCGATGTTCTTTTCGGTGACGACAAGCTTCACGGGGCAGAAACCTCCGACGTGTTGGGTGCCAGTGCCGAGCAGTATACACACGGCTGTCAATACATCTATATGCCGCACGGTTTTCTAAGGCGAGGTTTGGAGCACCCGAAGGCGCAGAACTGCAGGCTGCACCAGTCAGGTGCGCTCAGAGTCCAAGCGCCGCCGCGTCAGCCTGCATCGCAGCCAGTGACAGGGCGAGGAACTCGTCGCGATCCAACCCGAGCATCTCGTGTCCGGCCATCTGCTCTCGGTTGGCGCCGCGAGCGAAGGCCTTCTCCTTCCAGCGCTTCTTGAGCGCTGCGACCTCAACCGCGGCAAGCTTCTTCTCCGGCCTGATCAGCGCCGCCGCCACGATGAACCCGGTCGTTGGATCCGCGCACCACAGCGCGTGGTCCATCGGCGTCTCGCGCGGCGCCTTGTCTGCGTGCGCAAGAATGGCGTGGAGCATCTCGTCGTCGATCAGGCCCGCCAGTTCGTCCGCAGACACCAGGCCGTGGCGAGCGGGATCCTCGGCCGTCTCGGCATAGTCGAGGTCGTGCAGAAGCCCCGCTAGGCCCCAGCGCTCGACGTCAGCCGACGGCAGCCCGAGTCGCGTGGCCAGCGCGCGCATGATGAGCTCGGTCGCCACGCAGTGGCTCACGAGGTTTCGCTGCGGTATGCGCTCGACGACGAGCGCGTAGGCCTCCTCGCGCGAGATCATTTCGCTGCCTTGCCGGCGGCAGTGCGCACAACCTCGATACGCGCGGCGAGCCACTCGGCCCACTCCTGCACGCCGTCCCCTTTGGTGGCCGCGATGCGAAAGATCGGTGCCTGGGGATTCAGGGAGCGCACGACGCCTTCGAACTCGGCCTCATCGAAGTCGAAGAAGGACATCGTATCGACCTTGTTCAGGATCACGGCTTCAGAGATCTGGAAGATACCGGGGTACTTGTAGGGCTTGTCGTGCCCCTCGGGCACCGACAGGATCATCACCTTCGCGTGTTCGCCCAGATAGAACTCGGTCGGGCACACGAGGTTGCCGACGTTCTCGATGATGATCAGATCGAGCGAGTCGAGGTCGAGCGTGGACACCGCTCGCTGGATCATGTCGCTCTCGAGGTGGCATGCGCCACCGGTGTTGATCTGCACGGCGGGGATCCCGTGGGCTTTGACCTTCTCGGCGTCGACCTTGCTCGCGATGTCCCCTTCGATGACGGCGATTCCGTAGCGCTCGCGCAGCGCAGCGATGGTCGCAAGTATCGTCGAGGTCTTCCCCGCCCCCGGGGATGCCATGAGGTCGAGCACGAACACGCCCGCCTCGTCGAAGCGTGCGCGGTTCTGCGCGGCGAGCTTCTCGTTGCGGTCCAGGATGGGCTTGGAGAGATCGATAGTCGTCATGGGTCGTTCTCCTATGCGGTGCCAGAGGTGGTGTCGTCTGGCTCGTCAGCGGTCTCTATGGAGTCGACCTGCAGCTCCCGCCCGGTCAGAGGCGTCACGTTGAGCGAGTCGCACTCCGGGCACAGCATCTGGAACCGATCGTGCTCGTAGTCTATGCCGCACTCATTGCAGTGCGCGGTGGCGCCGACGTGGTTCACGACAAGTATCGCACCCTCGGCGATGGTGCCCGGGGTCAGGGCCTCGAAAGCAAACTGCAGCGCGAACTCGACGATCTCAGTGAGCTCGCCGACGCTCACCTTGATCTCGACGATTCGTGTGGCTCCGGCGTTCTCGGCCGCCTCGATCGACGCGTCCAAGATGCCTGCCGTGATTCCCATCTCATGCATGCGGGCGCCAGACCTCTCGTTACTCCAGCTCGGCTGCGAACGCTGCTTGCTCCTTGATGCGCTTGGCGAAGACGACACGAGCCAGCATCAGGCTTCCCTCGTACAGGAGAACGAGTGAGACCCCGAGCATGCCCATGGTGACGGGCGACCAGTCAGGGGTGGCCACCGCCGCGACCACGGCCAGCCCCGCATACGCGTAGCGCCAGCTCTCACGAAGCTTCTTGTACGGGATGAGGCCGAAACCGATCGAGTAGAACACGATGATCGGAATCTCGAAAGCCATCCCGAAACCGATGAGCAGCAACCCGATGCCCGTCAGGAACCGGTCGGCAGACGGGATGATTGCGACGGTGTCGCCACCCTGGGTGAACATGAACTCGAACGCCGGCTCCATGATCACGCCGTACGCGAACCCGGCACCGGCAAGGAACAGGGCGATGGCCGCGAAGACCGTCGGCACGAACCACCTGCGCTCTTTGGGCCTGAGCGCGGGCAGGAAGAACGCCATGATCTGCCAGATGAGGATCGGGCTGAAGATGACGATCGATGCGAAGAACGCGACTTTGAACCGGAAGGTGAACGTCTCGAACGGACCGAAGACGTTGAGCTTCCCCTCGGGGATCATGTCGATGATCGGGGCCAGGATCCAGTCGAGGATGACCGTGAAGAACGGGTCGAAGTACAGAACCGTCGAGCCCACAAAGAGCGTGAGCACGATGATGACCAGCCGCTGACGCAGCTCGGCGATGTGCTCGAAGAATGGAAGGCGCTTGGGTCCGATGGGCATGGTGTTCTGCGAGGACTACTCCTCGTCTTCCTCCTCGTCGCCCTCGTCGGTCGAAGCCCAGATCGTGGCGGCCGGGGTGGCCTTGGCCGCGGTTCCCGTGGTGTCCGCGGCGACCGACTGGGCCTCGCGCTTGTCTGCAGCGGCTTTGGTATCGCTCGTGTACATCTCCGAGCGGATCACGCGCTCCATGTCCTCTTGGGCGCGCTTGAACATGCCCATGGCACGGCCGACGGTGCGCCCCAGCTCGGGCAGCTTATCCGGCCCGAAGATGATGAGGATCAACGCACAGATGATGAGCAGCTCAAAGCCGCTGATCCCGAACACGTACCCACCTTCTCGACGAGCGGTGACCCGCGACTGATGATGCATCGAGGCCACGCGACGGTGCCGGCCGTCGCCGTCAACGAACGGCGACTAGAACTGCGATGCCTCCGCCGCGTCGGCGAAGATCGGAAAGACCTTGTCCAAACCCGTGATGCGGAAGATCTTCAACACGTTGTCTCTTGAGCACACGATGCGTACGACGCCGTCTTTCTCGCGCGCCCGGCGCAGCCCGCTCACGAGTACTCCCAAGCCTGAGCTGTCGATGAAGCCGACCTGATCGAGGTCGATCACCACATTAGTGCAACCGCCTTCGATAGCACTCACGAGGGCTTCCTTGAGCCGAGGAGCCGTATAGACATCCACTTCCCCGTCAAGGCGCATCGTGCACACTCCACCGGAAGTATCGGTCGTAATGTCCAACTCCATGGCTGACTGCTCCTCTACCCGTTGGGGCAAACCGTGATAAGCGATTGTACCGCTCGCCCCTGCCCACCGCCACTCAGACACAAGGGGTGATAGAAACTGCCCACCAGAGGGGTACCATCATTGTGCACCCGACCCCGAGGAAGGACGACATGGCGCTCACCATAGACCTTGTGCAGGACCCTAGCAGTTGGACGCTCACGCTGCGTGGCGATCTCGACTACGGCGAATGCTCCGGGTTCAGGATGAACATCGACCGAATCCTCAGCTCGGCGCCATCAGCCACGATTGTAGACCTCTCGGGGCTCGAGTACCTCGACTCATCGGGTCTGGGGCTCCTTCTGGCGCTATCCAAGGAGTATGGCGCTCAGGGCGGGCGGCTGGTGTTGGTCACCAATGAGACGGTCGACAACATCTTGTCGCTCACGCGGCTCAACGGCATCTTCGCCACAGCAAGCACGATCGAAGAGGCCAGACAGATCGCAGTCCCCACTCCGTAGTGCCCGTGGCGCGCACGGTTGAAGGGAAACGGGCGCCCCGAAGGACGCCCGTTGTCATGCGGTGGATCAGGCCTAGGGCCCCGGCCGTACCCTAGGGCGCGGACGTGGCGGGCACGGACGGCGGGGCAGCCTGTCCTTCCAGCCGCTCGATCTCCTGCTTGGCGAAATCGGCATTGCCTTGCTCGCCGTTCGGGTCGAGCTCGAGATACTTCTTGAACGAAGCGACGGCGTTCGCCGTGTCACCGAGCGCGCCATAGAAGATCCCGATGTTGAAGAATGCCGGTGCGAAGTCGGGGTTTGCCTTGACGATTCTCTCGACCTCGGCGATCGCCTTGTTGGTATCGCCGGTGTAGAAGACCGTGATCGCGTAGTCCACGACCACGGGCGGCTCATCAGGGTTGAGCGCCACCGCGCGACCGTAGGCGTCCTTGGCAGCGACCCAAAGCGGCTGCTCGGCGCCGATGGTTGCGGTATTGGTCTGGCTCGCCTGCTGAGTCTGGATCGCCCAGTCGAAGTAGGTGTTGCCCAGGTTGACCAGGGCGGTGTAGCTCTCCGGATCGCTCTGGAGCGCCGCTGTGAGCGCCGCGACCGTCGGCTGGAACTGCTGCGCGATGGCGTCGGTCGTGCCCGCGGCGGGCGGCGCCGTGCCGCTGTCGACGAACGGCGAAGCACCGATCGAGATGAAGCCGAACAAGAAGACGATGGCAAGAAGGATCAGTGTCGCCTTCATCCACAGCGGTGTGTTGGCCTTGTTGATCGCCACGGGCGACCTCCTTGTGATTCCGGGGTGACAAGTAAACGGGCCCGGTGGACCCCTTCGCAGGGGCTCGCCGGGCCCGCTTGTGTACGGGCTCTACTCGCTCTTGGTGGTCTCGGTAGACCCACCGGGCTCAGCAGTACCGGTAGCCGCTCCGGCGTCACCGCCGACGGGCGGGTGTCCAGGAGGCATCTCGCCGCCCTGGAGCTGCTCGGGGGTCAGCTGCGGGGCCGGCTGATTCGCCGGAGCAGTCGAGCCGGGCATGCCGGTCGCGACGGGGGCCGGGGCCGCAAGTCCGCGTCCGATGAAGATACCGAGGATCACGCCAACCAACACGGCCACGACAGCAACGAGCACCGTCACCGTCAATGACACGCTCTGCTCACCCGACGCCGCCACAGCCGCCGCGGGCTCTTTGGACGCAGCCGGCTTCGAGCTCGCGCTCTTCTTCGGCGCCTCAGCGGTCTTCTCGGGCGTAGCCTCATCCTCGTCGAAGAAGAAGTCTTGATCGCTCACGTTCGCACACCCTTCTTTCGTCTCACGGGTGACGCTTCACGCCCCCGCACCTAGCTTGCCTGAACCTCGCGTAGTATAGAGCATCGAGCTCGCGAGGCGCCACACGCTTTCGGCGCCGAGCGACGCACCATCATGAGCAACGATTAAGCCAACGGGACGAGTTGGGCGCGTTCAGCGCCGAAGCTTCATACGGAGCTCCTCGGCACGCCCGAACAGCCGTTCTTGGTCCAGGCGGCTCCACTCGTGCGCGTGGTACAGCACCTCTCCTGCCACCATGGTCCACAGCACGTTCTCCTGGTTGGCGGTATGGACGAGCGTACCGTACGGGTAGTGCGTCGGCACCTGATGCGACTCGGACAGGTCCACGGCGATGATGTCGGCTTGCTTGCCGGGCTCGAGTGAGCCGACACGGTCGTCAATGCCCAAGGCACGTGCGGCATCGAGCGTGGCCATCTTCACAAACTGCCGGGCGGGAATGAAGTGCTCCTCGCCGAGCACCGCGCGCTGCACGAGCAGCCCGATGCGCATCTCCTCGAACTCATCCATGGAGTTGCTGGCAGCGGGCGAATCCGTGCCCAGACCCACCCTGATGCCGGCCGCCTGGAAGCGCCAGACCGGTGCGATGCCCATGCCGAGCTTGGCGTTGCAGCGCGGGCAGTACGCTATGGCGACATTGTGCGAGGCCAGCACCTCGATGTCGGCCTCGTCAACCTGCGAGCAGTGAACGGCGAGTACGTTCGGCACATCGAAGATGCCCCACTGCAGCACGTAGCGCACGGGACTCACACCGGTGGGCAGCCACGCGGGGGCGTGCTGGTCGAACGTATCACGCACGTCGTTGGCAAGCATCGACGATCCGTACTTCACGAACTGGTACTCCTCGCGGCTGCCGGCCAAGTGCATCGCAACAGGCGTCCCGTCGGCAGCGTACTCGGCCACCGAGCGGAAGAGCTGCGGGTGACACGAGTACGGGGCGTGGGGAGCAATGCCCGGCGTGATGCGTTCGGCACCAGGGGTGCCTCGCCACGCCTCGATGTCGCTCTTCGCCTGATCCATCACTGAGGCTATCTGGCGCTTGTCCATGGTTGCCACTTCGCGGTAGACCACGCCGCGAAGCCCCGCCGCGACAGCAGCGCGGAAGGAGGCACCATTCTGCGTGATGTCCGCGACGGTCGTGATGCCGGACTGCAGCGCCTCAAGCGCGCCGAGGAGCGCGGAGTCCTCCCAGTCCTCAGGGTCGAAGAGGCGCTCCTTTTGCAGCAGTTGGAGCTTCCACTTCGAGTAGGGCAGATCGTCAACCAGCCCGCGCATCGCGGTGTACTCAAGGTGGGTGTGGGCATCGACGAAGCCCGGCATGAGCGCGGCCAGCCCGAAGTCGGTGACCGGCTCGTCGGGGTGCAGCTCCTTCAGGCGCTCGAATTCGCCGATCTCCACGATGTGGTCGCCCCGTACGAGCACCGCACCGAACTCGATGTGCGGCGTGGCGATGGGGAGCACGTAGCGTGCGGTGAGGAGCATCGCGTCGTCCCTTCGGAGCGGTTGCTAGGGCGCTTACCCGATTCTACCGCAGCGAAAGCGAACGGAGTCCGCTTATCGGACGGCGGTATGGAGCGCGACCACGCCGCCGGTCATATCGCGCCAGCTGATGGCCGAGAACCCGGCGACGCGCAGCTCCGCGGCGAGTTCGGCTTGCGCGGGGAAACGGCGAATAGAATCGTTGAGGTAGACGAAGCCCTCACGATCGCCGGTCAGAGCACCTCCGATGGCGGGAATGGCGTGCCGAAGGTACACGTGGTAGATGCCGCGCCAGGGCGCTAGCCGGGGGCGCGAGAACTCCAGGATGACGTAGCGACCACCCGGCCTGAGCACGCGCTTGACCTCGGCGAAGTTGCGCTCGCGCTCGGGCAGGTTGCGCACGCCGAAGGCGACGGTCACCACATCGAACGACTCGTCCTCGAAGGGAAGCGCCTGCGCGTCTGCCAGCTGGAAGGTGAGCTTGGTCCGTCCGTCGAACGCGCTGCCCTTCTCGCGAGCTATCTCGAGCATCTCGGGCGTGAAGTCGGTGACTATGACCTCCGCAGGGCCTGCTTGGGCGGCGATGGCCAGCGCGACATCGCCTGTCCCGGCGCACAGGTCAAGCACGCGGTCGGTGGGCTGAATCGCACACGCCTTGACAAGCTGCCTGCGCCAGGAGCGATCGATCCCCATCGAAGCGACGGCGTTGAACGAGTCGTAACGACCCGCGATGGACGAGAAGATGCCCTTCACGCGCTCCTCGGTGGCTTGACCGGGCGCCGGCTGCTGTTGTGACATGGATACGTCCTCAGGCTTCCGTCGGATCACACGCTGTCTGCGTCGTCGTGCCCGTGTGATTATCCGACATCGCGGGCGGAGCGATACCCTTGACTCGCCCGACGGCGTGCTTCACGTTCTCGCTCAGCCACAGCCCTGCTGCGGCGGCCACATGGCGAATCTCCACCGAGTGCGGCCAGTTGAGCTCGCTCTTCTCGCAGACGGTCGACTGCGACAGCCGATCGGACTCGTGCTTGAGCGCCCACAGGGCCGGCTGTTGGAGCGCCGCCGGCCCGGCCATGATCTCGTCGATGCGCGCCATGGCGACGCGCGCCTCGTGGATGCGGGTCTCGGTGCGGTCAGCGGTCGCTTGGTCGATGATGCCTGCTGCCGCCTTGGTGCGATTGACGGCCAATCCGGCATCGTAGGTGGCGTCGGCCATCTCGTCGGGGGTCATGGCGTCGCTCTCGTAGTTCATGATGTGTTTCCATGAGGGCAAGACGAGCCGCTCACGGTGCTCCTCGAGCGTGCGCGCGCGCAGGGTGTAGCCATAGGCGTCCGGGTTGTCGAACACCCGCGATCCCGGATCGAGGAACGGCGCCATGGGGCTCACGAAGCACAGGAGGCGCGGGTCGTTGCCGACGGCGTCGTACAGATAGGCGATGTACTCGGCTGTCTCGCGCACCGACTCTGCGGTCTGCGTGGGGATGCCGCTCATGAAGTACAGGTCGAATCGGCTGCATCCATGCTTCAGGGCGTCTTTGACGGTCTGCTCGACCTGATCGATGGTGTAGTGGCTCTTGCCGAACGCCGAGCGCACCGCGTCGTCGTGGCTCTCGACACTGATCTCCACCGACCAGTCTTTGAGATGGGCGCCCAGAAACTCGTAGAACTCCTCATGCGGCGGCTTGAAGAACTCGAAGCCGATCGGGTTGCGCATATCGATGCGCTGCAAACCCTTGACGAAGTCACGGGTGTACTCGCGACCAGCCTGCAAGAAGTCGTTCAGGA
Organism: Coriobacteriia bacterium; assembly: GCA_034370385.1. Taxonomy (NCBI): domain Bacteria; kingdom Bacillati; phylum Actinomycetota; class Coriobacteriia; species Coriobacteriia bacterium. The sequence goes on along the minus strand of JAXMKZ010000019.1, from coordinate 68,792 downwards.
CGAACATCGGACCCGGAATGTAGCGCTGGATGTGCTCGATGTCGCGCACCAGCAGCTCTGGATCGCGGAAGGCGGTCTTGTCGCGACCGAAGTGCTCGCGGAACGAGTAGGCCGAGCCTCCGCAGGTCACGCAGTCGTGGGTACATCCGCGACAGGTGAGCGAAGCGCAGACGGGGTACTTGAGCCAATCCTTGAACGGCACGACCCCCATCATGTCGCGATAGCGGATCACGGACTTCATGTTGAACGAGTAGTCGAGCGAGATGGCGTTCATATCCGACGGGACCCACGACAGCGGGTTGACGTTGACGGTGCCCGTCGAGTCCTTCCAGGTGAGGTTCGGAATCTCGTCGAGGCGCCCATTGCGCTTGACGGCATCCACGAGCCTGCGCAGAGGCTCCTCAGTGGAGTCGCCACGCAGCACGAAGTCGACGGCGTCGTAGGCGCACAGCTCCTCGTGGAAGAACGTCGAGGAGAGCCCGCCGAACACCACGGGGGTGTCGGGGTGGTACTTCTTCACAATGCGGGCGATCTCGATCGACCCGTGAGCGTGAGGTAGCCAGTGCAGGTCGATGCCGAACAGAGTCGCGTCCATCGAACGGACGTAGGCCTCGACGTCGAAGTCGGGCTTGTTGAGCATCAGTACCGCGAGGTTGACGATGCGCACGCGAACACCATGGCGCTCGAGATACTCGGCCATGGTGGTGAAACCCAGCGGGTACATCTCGAATATCGGCGTGGAGGGGACCATGTCCGATACCGGACCGAACATGATCGAACGCTCGCGGAAGTCATAGACAGCCGGAGCGTGAAGCAACATGACGTCGACTTTGGGCATGCTGAATGGGGTCCTTTCTTGCGAAGGGTATGACCGGACCCTAGCGACGTGAACGTCGCACCCTCGCATGCGTCACACGGCATGACGCGCGCGAGAGCCCAGTGTATCACGCGTCCAAGAGTGGCCTGCGTCTTCGCGACCTGCTGTTGGGTATTCGACACGAAGCGCACGCAACCTGCCACGGGCGCCCGGTCCTGGCCTCACGTGAGTCCACGAGAAGGAGGGAGGCCCCGCCGACGAGCAGCGAGGCCTCCCGAGTCACGCATTCACGCAGTCACGCTATGCGGCCTAAGGCAGACCCTTGAGCAGGAGCTCCCAGCCCATGAGGGTACCGGAGCCGTAGGTGCCCAAAGGCAGCGGAGAGACCGAGGTCACCTTCGAGAAGGCGGCGTTGTCGCCGTTCCAGTAGGTGGCATCGCCGTGGCAGTCGATACACACGGAGTCCATATTCTCGACAGCGGTGTTCTCAAGCGCACCGGAGTCATTGCGGACAGCCGGAATCGTCGACGAGGCGTTACGAGTCTCGCCGGTCCACAGGGCGAAGTCGGTGCCGTCGAACTTGGCAGGGTCGCCAAGCGAGAAGACGTCGACCGTGTCCGTGGCGCTGCCGCCGTTCGTACCGCGGCTCTCGCCAAAGGCGACCGGGGTACCGTCGAAGTCGACACCATAGAGCTCGTCCTTCAGCATGTTCGCGCCCAACGTGCGGTGCGGGTAGCTGAAACCGCCGTCGAGGCACGCTGTGCCTACGCCATTGACGGCGCTCTGCTTCAGGTACGACTGTGAAGCGTAGTTGGTCTTGCCAGCCACCGACGCGGTGGCGGTGGCGGTGAAGGCGGCGGAGAAGTTGGTGCTGTCATCCGAGTGGCACACATCGCAGTTGCTCGCGCCGACATGGCAGTTGCGGCAGTGCGGGCCCTCGTTATCGTCACGCCCGTCCCCATCGGTCCCGATGGGCATCTGGCGTGCTCAATGGCGGGGCTGTACATCGTGCGCGTACGCGGTGACATAGGTGCCGGTCGTGGAATCGCTCGCGTTGGGCTTCCAGACCTCAGCGCGCTGAGTGGAAGCACCGGCAGTACCGTCGTGGCAGTCGGTGCAGAACTCAAACGCCGACAGGAAACCACCCGTGCCGGTCGGCGAGGAGCCGGAAGCCGGAGCAAACGGGAAGGCGTTGTCGTTGTCGTTGTCCTGGAAGCCGCCGTAGGTGCCGTCCGCAGGGCCCAAGGGCTCGACCCAGTTGATGGCGAACTTGTTGACACCGTCAGTGGCGGTGACGCCGAAGTCAGCTACCTGCGTGTCCGTCTTGGTCTCCTGGACATCCCCGTGCGGGTTCTTCAGCAGCAGGAAGCGGCCAGAGGGCCAGATCGGACGATAGCGCAGCACCGGATTACCACCGGTCGGATTCGGGGCGAACCAAACGAAGTTACCGTAGTCAACGTCGACACCCCACTCGTTGACCGCAGAACCGTGGGCGGTCGACTCGAGCGAACCGTCCTGGTCACCATTGCCGAAGCCGGCCTTGATCGGATAGAACACGCCGGAAGCCGGGTTGTTGACTTGAGCGGTCGTCGGGCGACCCTGCTGGCCCGGGCCCACAAATGCGCGGCCGGGGTTGGCGAAGGTCGTCATGATGCGTGCGGAGTTGCCGTGCGGGCTGTGGCAGCCGAAGCACGCGAAGCCCGCGGGATCGCTGTACGCCGGCTTGATGTCGCCGGGAGCGTTGCCGGCGTAGCCGAGCGTGTGGCCGGTGCCGAAGCCCATCGTGGTCGTTGACGCAGCCGACGCCTTGGAGTTCGAGAATGCGCCGGTGTTGTAGTCGTTGTCCATCTGAATGTTGACCGTCGAACCGCCGCCGCCGCCGTGACAGAAGTCACACGCGGCTTCACGGGAGCTTGCACGGAGCAGCTTGAAACTACCTTCAGCATAGTGCGTGGAGTGACAGTCGTTGCACTTGTTGGTAGTCGTGGTGTAGCCGCCGTGCGGGCCGGCGAAGTAGCCGGTCGCTCGGGTGTACTCAAGGGGGTTGTTGTAACCCTCGGCAAACGCCGGAGCGATGCCGAGCGCCAACATAACCACCAAAGCGACGGAGACGAGCATGATCCTCTTGATCACTGTTGCCTCCTTGTTGATGTTCGTGGTGTTGCGCCTTGTCATTTCGTTGCACCTCCTTCCTGCCGACAAGATCCGACCCGGATGGGCCGGACTGACGCGCGCCCGCGTGGAGCTTGCGGACGGACTCTGTGGTCCTGACTGAAGAATAGTGAACTGAATAACTAGAATCAAGGGGTTTAGTTATCGAATTCACTGATGTTCAGCATAGGCTGAAGCTATAATCGCAGCTCATGGCCCTGTGCAGCGAAGAACGGGTGAGCCGTTTACCGACTCACCCGTTCATGGACTCGCTAATCTGAGCCTGTTGGAGGCTTCTCGCTCCTAGTCGGACACTCCGCCGGCCGCGCTCGGATTGACGTCGTCGATGCGATACGTCTCGACCAGTTCGTCGACGGTGAGGGTCTTGCCCGCCGCCTGCTCGAAGGCCGCGAGCTCGTCGGCATCGCGCACGATGATGCGTACACGGGGCAGCAGCAGGCGATCCCAGCCCTGCGGCGTTGCCTGCGCGATGAGCCTCTGGGTTGCGTCCGAACCGTCAGACTCGCCGGTCTCGAACAGGTACTCGCCGATGGCAAGCCCGTCCTCGTTCACGCTCTCGAAGCGCGCCCGCACTTCAGGAAGCACGAGCAGTCTTCGCCCGACGGCAGCAAGCAGGCGCAGATGGCCCTCTGCCTCAGCGCGCTCAAGCGCGGCTTCTGTCACGTACCAACGCTTGCGGCCAAGCACAAATGCCAGAATCCCCAGCAGCAGAGCGGGTATCAGCCACCACAACCACGGGAAGCGCACTACCAATCCGTCTTCGCCGGGAAGCAGCAAGCGAACGATCTGAACTCGATCGTTGTACGTATCGGTGATCGCAAAGGTGTCTCCACCCAGATGCGCGATGGACGTGGGAAGGTTGAAGCGACCGTCGCCCTTGCCTTGCAGGTCGCCGAACGAGTGGATTCGCTCGCCGGTCTGTGCGTCGAGGACCTGAATCTCGTGCTTGAAGCCGTCGAGCGCGTAGACCCGGCCCTGATCGTCGATCGTCACTCCGGTCGGAAGCCCGTACGCCACCTGCGGATCGTCTTGGAACCGGCCGGGCTTGCCGTCCACCCAGACCACCGTTGCCGTGGTCTCGCCCTCCGGCTTGACCCTCTGCACACGGTTGTTGTTGGAGTCGGCGATGACAAGATCCCCGTTCTCGGCCACTGCTCCCGAGCGCGGATAGTCGAACTGGCCCTCCTCCAAGCCGCGCGTTCCCACCTCGCCCTGTACCTCGCCTTGGCTGGAGAACAGTCCGATCGGGCCGAAGGTGAGCACCGCGATGCCGTCTGATGTCACCACCGGAGCCAGCGGATTGAGTATCGGCACCTCCCAGAGGAACTCACCCTCGGTCGTGAAGCACAGAAGCCTCAGCCGGGAGCGGTCGGTGACGTAGACGTGATCGGCCAGACGATCCACGCCCACGCCGGTGGCCACGAGCATCTGCCCCTGAGCTACACCGCGCTCGCCGAAGGACCTGACCCAGTCGCCGTTGCGCTCGAAGGCCACGACGCGCTGCGCGTCTCGCAGGGTCACGTAGAAGTCGCCGGTATCGTCGGCGTCAAGGCCCACAGGTAGGCGCAGGCTCTCCCCATCGGCCGTGTAGATGGAGCGCACGTGCACGATTCCCGCAGGCTCAGCAGCCTCACCGTCGGTGACGGCGTCAAGCCCTCCCGTGAGCCACAGGAACAGCGCACCGAGACCAAGCAGCAGCACCAGCAGCAGCGCCAGGACCAGGAGTAGGACTCTGTTGCTCTTCACGTCGGCCTCACTGCCCCTCAGGTGCGCTGTGCGGATCAACCGTGCCGGTCGGCTCTGAGTACTTGACGCCCAAGCGCTTGAGGCCGGCTATGGCCTCCTCGTTGCCGGGAAGGAACCTCAGCGCCTTCTCATAGTTGTCGATTGCCGCATCCTTCTTGCCGGCCTTCTCGAGGATCTGCGCGTAGACGATGCCCATGTCTGCGGCTGTCGGATCGATGCGCAACCCGGTCTGCATCGCCTTGATCGCATCCGGGTACGCCTCCCGCTCGGCGAGAATCTGCGCGTAGAGGAAGTGGGGCTCCGCCTTCGTGGTCTTCGTGATCTTGATCTCGACCATGATCGCCTTCTCAGCCTCTTCAAGCTGGTTGTTGCGCACGAGCAGCGTCGCGTAGCGCAAGTTGTAGAAGGACTGCTCGCCGGCGTACTTGACCGCATCGTTCGCGTGAGCGAACGCGTCCGCCTTCTTCCCCAGATCGAACTCGACCTCGGCCAGCGACATGAGCGTGGCCGGATCCTTGGGGTTGGACTGCAGGCCCTGTATCAGAAGCGCGTAGTCCCTCTCGAGCCCCGACTGCGGCTCGTCACTGAAGAACGACCCGTTCAACAGCAGCCAGGCGAGCGCACCGGCCAGCACCAGCGCGGCGACCGCAAGTACCACCAGCACCGTCCTATTGGATCCCGATACACGCCGCGCTTTGGGCAGACTACCTGCCACGACATCACTCCTTCACTGCCGAGTGAACGGCACGTTCAACGACTTCGTTCATGAATGAACGGTTAAGTACGTGAGCATCCTAGCAAGCGTGATGCCCGCGTCACAAGCGAGCCTAGCGAAACGGGTCCTCTTCGTGGCATCGACCGCAGAAGGAAGACTCGTGGCATCGACAGCCGCCCGGCCCGTTGGTGCGGGCGGCCGTACTATGCACCGGGAACCACGCTGAGTACGTGCCGTGCACGTTTGGCACGTCGTGGCATGCGCAGGCGTTGGCCGTGTCCGCCACAGCCGACTCGTGGCACTTCGCACACAACGCGGGGTCACGGAGCGACTTGCCTGCATGACCGACGCGGAACGACGGCGGATGCGGCAGCACCAATCCGTGGCATTCGACGCACGCCTTGTCGGTCGCCTTCTTGTGGCATCCGATGCAGGTGACCGGTGCGGGCGTATCGCCGCGCGGAACATCGACGCCGGCCGAGTCCGACGGTTTGCGACCCACATGACATACCGAGCATTCGGCACGGGCGGTGTCCCCGTCGTGGCAGTTCATGCACCGCGCCATGGTAGGCCGCTCGATGGCATCCGAATCCACGACGGGTGTCACCGAAGTCGGCTGGCTCACTGCGTGCCCCACGTGCTGATGACACATCAGGCAAGTGAGCCCCGCGCCAATGATGTCGGTGTGGCGCACACGGATGCCCTTCGCCTCCATCGTCTGCTCGAGAACCTCGGGATGGCACGACACGCACGAACGATCCTGTGCGGGCGGACGCCTCGTGCCCGTGACGAGCGCGGCCACGCCCCGTGCGCTTGCCTCCCATGGCCCGGTGAGGCCGCCTTGCGCGTGGCACCCGTAACAGCCCACGCCGTTGTGCACATCCATCCGCCACGAGTCGACGCCGACGCGCGCGGCATGGCACGCACCGCACACCGGACTCGTGACCGACCATGCAGGCGCAAGCGTCATGACGCCCGCAACCGCGAGGAACGCACCGACACCCAGCAGCCAGCGTGCGCCGGTCGGCAACGAACCACGTCGCACAATGCGCAGGCGCGAGCGCGTGGCGCTGTCCGCGAGCCAGCCCGCCAGCCACAGAATGAGCAACACGACCACGATCACCGTGACCGAGACGATGAGCGCCAAGATCATCGTTTCGCGCGGGTAGGCCCGCGGATCCTCCAGGATGCGTGGCAAACGGTCTCTGACAACCGCCAGACCGAGGGCGAACCGTTCAGCGAGTGTGGTGAGATCCATCAGGGCCCCACCTCGGTATCGCCGGTGTGAATGCTGTCTACACCAGGGGCGTCAGGGTGCGATGACCTCAGGTGACAATCGGTGCACGCGGCTTTCGGGTGGCAGCTGTGGCAGCGATCCTCGCCGGTCTTGTCGGCAATCGGCCCGTGGCGCGGCAAGAACCCAGTGGGGTGAGGCATCTCAACGCCGTGGCAATCTGCGCACCACGACTCTTCATGACACGTGTGACAGGGAGAGACCCCGATCGCCGTCGCGCCTTCGCCATGCTGCCGTTGCCATGCCAGCGGATGAGGCAGGCCCACCCCGTGGCAGCGCGCGCAGTATGCGGGCACGTGACACGACACGCACGTCTTCAGATCGCCCATGCCATGTGTCGTGCGCCACTGCTTGCCATGCGTGATCTGCCATGTGCTCGTCTGCTTGAGCCGGTCGCGATTGGCGTCCGGCACGTGACACAGCTCGCAGCCGGACGGCTCGCGAGCCGAGCTCGAGTGGCACTGCATGCAGTCATCCATCTGCGCGATCTCGTAGATGCGGTCCTCGAACCGATGTCCGGTACCCCCGTGACACTCCGTGCACGGCTCCTCCATGAAGTCGGCGTGGCGCACGGAGATGCCGCGCGAAACGATGGTTGCCGAGCCGACCGCGGGATGGCATCCGCGACACGGTGCGTCATTGACCACTGAGGCGGCCGGTACTCTCCCGAGCAATGCCGCCCCGGCTCGACGCTGGAGCGCGTACCCGTCAGCCAGCCCACCAAAGGCGCCCGGCGTACCGTGACACTCGATGCAGTCGACACCGCGGTGGGCCGTGTTGGCCGACTCAGTGCCGTAGATGCGCATCGCGTGACACGCCCGGGCACACACCGCTTGTCCGTCGACGAGCACGCCCACGGCCACCGTGAGTCCCGTCCAGGCAACGGCCACAACGGCGAACCAGACGGCGAACCGCCGCACGCCGATAGCGCGGATCGAGGAGAGCACGCGGCGCGCGCCGTTCGGCCTCATCATCGTGCTTCCCGAGCAGACTCGAGTGCCGCAAGAGCGGCGTCGATCGCCGCCGCCTCATCAGTTCGCCCGGCATCGCGCAACGCATTCGACGCCGCGACCCTCACCTCGACGCCGAGCGGGTAGCGCTTCACCGCCATCAGGTATGCGTCCGCGATCTCGTCGGGTGACGAATCCGCCGTGGCAATCAGCCGAGCCCGCGCCAACATGAGGTCATATGAGTCTGGCTCCATCTCCAGCCCGCGCGCGACGGCGGCCTGCGCGTCGGGCAACTCCACCGCGCGGACGGCTGGTACCGGCTCGTACAGGACCGCGTCAGCCTGCGCTACCCGGTGAACATCGACGAGCGGGTTGCCGACGACCGCGGCGGCGGCGGCACGCGCCGCTGTCCGGGTGTCGCCCGCCGCAAGGGCGCGTGATGAGTCCGCGAAGTCGTTATCCGCGCGAAGGTACCAGACGCAGGCGACGACCACTCCGAGCGCAACCACGCCCGCAAGGATGCGGAATGCCTGAGGCGATCGTGCCGGCGTCTCTTCTGAGGTGCTGCCGGCGCGTGACACCGCGAGCCCGCCCAGCAGCCATCCCAGCGCGTCGACCTCCACGGCCGCAACCCCGAACAGGGACTGTCCGAGGTATGCCGCAAAACCCGCCAGCGCTATCAGCGCAGCGGCGTCGCGTCGTCTCACGCCGCTCGCTCCACCGACCACCGCGAGCCCCGCCAGCACGAGGCCGGCCAACGCCGCAGGTACCCCCGCCTCGGCAGCCAGATGCAGCGGCCCCGAGTGTGCGGTGTCGGGCCGAGTGTCGAGGGCCTCTGCGGCGGCGTGCTCCAACGGCTGGAAGGCGGGGAACTCGTAGATGAAGCGGCCCGTGCCGACCCCGATCACAGGGTTGGCGGCCGTCATGGCCGCAGCGCCCCGCCAGATCTGCCACCGACTGGCCGCCGACCCGGATGACAGCGCTCGCGGGTCGAGCTTGGCTGAGGATTCCGCCACACCGAACAGCGTGACACCGGCGATGATCGCCAGCACCGACACGAGTGACATGATCAGCACCAGGCGCGTGCGGGGGGTACGCGTGCGTAGGGCCACGTAGACGACGACGACAAGGCCCGCCAGGGCGCCGATCCATGCACCGCGTGTCCCGGTGACACCCAGCCCGAGCGCGATGAAGAGCGCAGACGCTGGCAGCACCAGACGATCACGACCGGTAGCGACGTAGGATGAGGCGAGCGTGACGGCCAGCGAGATAGCCAGCCACCCGCCGGCGACCACGCGGTTGTTAGAGAATCCCACGGCATCCATGCCGAGTGCCGCCTGTACGAGCACGAACCCGGAGAACACGACACCGAAGCCCGCAATCGCATAGCCCAACACCCTCCCGTACCTGCCGGGCAACGTGAGGCCTGCCGCGGCCGCCAGTACGATGGTCGCACCGGAGACCAGCCCCTGGAATCGACCATGGACTCCGAACACGCCGGCTGGCAGCCCGCCCGCGAACGACGCCAGCAGCACCCACGCCACGAGCACCGCCGCGACGGATGTGGCGAGCTTGGGGTACCTACCCCATCGTGGAGCGCCGATAATGCACAGTAGGCCCGCCGCAGCTGCCACGGCGAGCACGCGTATCGGTTGCTGCGGGTCGGCGGAGTCGACTGAAAGCACGGGAAGCGCTGCTATCGCCACAAGGGCCGCGACCATGACAACCGAGCGTCGGTCGTCTAGAATCGTGAATCGCATAACTAACTCAGTCTACGGCCGCTGATTCGAGAGCGTCAATCTCGCTCCCGCGCGGGCCGACCGTCAGCCGAAGGGTATCCACCATGACCATCCGAACTCGCAATCTAATCGCCTCGGTAGCTCTCTGCGTCGTCCTGGTCGTCGCGCTGTCTGGCTGCACGCTGTTTAGCGAAGACCTCGCCACCGAGAACGACACGAACGGACTGTTCCACCTGCGCTACCCCGAATCGTGGCAGTCCTTCGTGCAGCCGGGGCTCATCGCACTCTACGCCGCAGACGAGCTCCCCGACGGCGAGGACGCAGCGTTCGATACGCTCTCGGTCGGAGTCTACACCGCGACTGAGGCGGCGACCGTGCCCGTGGATGACCGCCTCACCTCGCTGCTCGAACTGCGCGCGGAGGACCGCGAGTGGAAAGATCAAGCGTTCACCGCACCGCGCGAAGTCACCGTGGGCAAGCGTCCGGCCTGGGCAGTTGACGTCACCGGCACGGACGCCAAGGACCGCGAGTTCGCCGGTCGCGCCGTACTCGTGCGCACTAACGGCAGCGAAGTGTTGCTCTTCGCCGTCTCACCCGCTGCTGACTGGGAAGGCCACTCCGACGATGTCGATGCGTTACTCGATGAATGGTACTGGCATCGGCAGGAACGCGAGACGAGTGCGACCGCCGAGCCGACCGCGACTCCCTGACGCGAATCGGTGCTACGCCTCCGCCATGGCCGGAACGTAGCACCGGCATGCGAGCGATTTGATGTCACACGGCATGCGCACGTGCGTGATCGTCATGCCTTCGGGACGATTGAGCCTGAGCGCCGGAGTCAGAAGCAGCACGCCGGTGATGCCGGCCTGATGAAGCAGTTCCAGCGTGATCTGGACGAATCCCGGCGAACAGGCAACGAGCGCCACGGTGATGCCAAGCTCCGGATCGAGCTTGGGGATCTCAGAGAGCTGCTTGACTTCGATGCCGTGTACCCGCGAACCGACATCGGTGGGGAGCTCCGAATAGTACGCCACGGGATCGACCCCGTAGGTATGCGCAGGGAAGACCACCGACAGAGACTCCAGCATCTGCGCCGTTCCAACCTTCAAGATCGGGTACTCGTCTCTCAGGCCCAGGTAGTTCTGCAGCGCCGAGAACAGGGTCTGCACGTCATAACCTGAACCAGGCCTTCCGACGCCGCCGACGAACGACAGGTCGCGGCGGACGGTTTCCTCCTTGATGTTCAGCGCCTCCGCTATGCGCGGTGAGGTGATCTTCGCATCGGCGCCGGTACGAATGAGCTCGCCCAGATAGCAGTGGTAGAGCGACAACCGATACACCGAAGCATCGGGCGCGCGTTGAATGTCAGTCATATCTCTCTCCGTCGCTGCAAACGCCTTCGAAAAGCACAGTGTACTCCAGGCCGCGCGTGCGCAGTTCCGTGGAACCCCGAGCCGCTCAACCACCTGACGCCGCTAGAAGTCGATGCCAACGCGGTTGCCCTCGGTGACCGCATGGCACATGAGGCAGTTGCCGTCCCATCCGCGAGGGAAGTACCTCAGCATCGCGCCCAACTCGGTACCGTGCGGGTTGTGGCACGAAGAAGTGCACGTGAGGTTCTTCCGATTGTTCACGTCGTAGAAGATCGGCCGCACCGGGTGGTTGTTTCTCACGATGCCGGGCCGGTCGTCATCGTAGTGCTCGGGGTTATGGCACCTGAGGCAGACGTCCGGATTCTCCTCAACGAGTATCGGCGCGTACGGAGAGCCATGAGGGGTGTGGCAGCTGATGCACAGGACTCGGTCATGCAACGAGTCCTCGTAGCTCACCGTGATCTGAGAGTGGCACTGGTCGCAGAAGTCGTTGTCGCGCGCACTGAGGAGCCCCGGATACTGTGCGGCGTGCGGGTCGTGGCAGCTGGCGCAGGTCAGAGTGACGCCCACGGGATGATGGCTTTCCTGTGCGAACTGGTCCGAGATGCTCGGGTGGCATTTGTAGCACAGGCGCGGTTGCTCCGCGTCGAGAAGCGGACGGTAGTCCGAGCCATGCGGCTCGTGGCAGCCCGTGCAGTCATCGTTCAGAAACGGCGCGTGCTGGACCGCCATCGAGTCAAGCACCGCGACCGTGGGATGGCAACGGAAGCACAGGTCGCGTTGACCGGCCACGATCATGCCCTTGAAGTTGGAGGCGTGAGGATCGTGGCAGTCCAGACACCAGCCCCCTTCCGCCGGCGAGTGGGCCTGATCGCGTGACAGTTCCGCGCCCATCGCGTGACAGGTCAGGCAGATGCGGTTCGGCGGCTGATTGATGAGGGCCACGTACGGCGAGGCATGGGGGTTGTGGCAGTTGGTGCACCTACCCGTCACGAAGGGCTGGTGGCGATACTCGTCACCGAGCTTGGCCCCCATGCTGCCGTGACACAGCCAGCAGAGGTCCTGTTCCGCCATCACGAGTTCGGAGTCCGCGCCTTTGACCTCGACGCTCTTTGACTCGCCCGGCACTATCCCTCCGCCCTCAGAGCTGATTCGCCCGGCGGCGCCCTGCGACAACGTGATCCACCACTTCAGTGGGAGCCACTCGAGCATTGTCGTGTAGCGCCGCCAGGTCTCCAGCGCGCTCGACGTCACGGTCACCGACACCTTCTTGCCGTGCCGGGTGTGGCAGGCGGTGCACTCCTTCAGCGCGAAGGGATTGTGCACCGTGACGTTGTTGAACTCCGGAATCAGCTCGGTGTGGCACTGCAGGCACTCCAGGTTGCGTGCGATGAACCGAGCCTGCTGAGAACCGCCTGTGATCCAGATCTGGGCGGACGTGGCCAGACAGCACAGCAGCAGGAGCAGCAGAAGGATGACGACGAGCAGCGACGACCAGCGCCGGCTGCGCCCTTCTTCCTGCTCTTCAGAGTCGATGTCGACGTCGTCGGTGACGACTTCGGGATCGGACAACGATCCTCCTAGGCGCCGCACGTGGGAGAGAGCTCTCAAGGGTCAGATGGGCGCGGCGCACCACGTAGATTCTAGCATGCCAAGAAACACTAATGAACGTGAATTCGGCCTGAGGGGCGGCGTTTCCTGCACGCTCAAGCGAACCCGACGCCTAGTAGCCCGTAAGGTATGCGCCGTGTATCGAATCGTAGACGATCGGCACCCCGATGAGCGCGAACAGCACGAGGGGAAGCGCCCAGACGGCGGCCAACGCGAAGCGGCGTCCTCGCCAGCCAAGAGTGAGCCTGGCATGGAGGACCGCAGCGTACACCAGCCACGAGATCAGCGACCAGGTCTCGATGGGGTCCCAAGCCCAGTACCGTCCCCATGCCTCATTCGCCCAGATGGCGCCAGCCGCGATCATGATGCCGAGGAGGATGAACCCGGCTGCCAGGAACCGAAACGTCAGATCATCGAGCACGTCATCGCTGGGGAGTTTCGCCGCGAACTCGGCCATCTTGCCCCGCAGACGGGCCCTGAACAGGAACACGACGCCAAGCACCATGGCCACCACGAAGGCTCCGTAGCACAGCTTCGCGAAGGCCACGTGCACGACAAGCCACCACGATGCCAGATACGGGGTGATCTCCAGCCCGCTCTTCGGGGCGAGCATCGCACCGCCCAGCAACAGGAACGCAATCGGCATGACGACGGCGCCTGCGACGCGCAGCGCCGGATAGAGTCGCACGAGTATGAGCAGCCCCACCACGCTGACGTAGGCGTACGAGGAGACCACCTCGTAGAAGCCCAGATACGGCCCGTGGCCGACGCGCTCCCATCGACCGGCTATGGCGATCGTATGCGGCACGAGCCCCGCGGCCGCCAGCCACAAGGCGGCGGTCACTATCCCCTTCTTGGAGAAGACCAGGCCCGTGACGAATCCGACGGCTGATGCCGCATAGAGGCTCACGGCAACCCACATGAGCAGAATCTCGACGTACTGGGTCACTATTCGTCCTCCATCACATCGTCGTCACGTTCGGGCTTCGGATCGGCTGGAGATGCCCGCCTTGCCGGCATCGCAGCCAGAGCGTCGGTCACGCGGGACCTGAACACCGGGTCCCGGCGAGACTGCCCTGTCACCACCGCGACTCTTGAGCCACCGTCCGGGTCCGCAACCGACCGAACCCACACGAAACGGTACGGCACCCCGAGCGCGATGATCACACCGACGGTGATCAGGCCGAGCAGCCCGTAGATCCAGTAGACCGACCAGTCGCGCACGACACTCAGACGCGCGTAGTATCCCATCTCCTCCGCAACGATCGTCCATCCGCCGCCGAGTTCCACCGGCTCGCCCACCGCAACCCGCACCGATGTCTTCGAGCCATCGGATAGAACGCTGTCGATCAGGATGACCTTGCCGGGGGGCTTCATCCTGGGCAACGCACCGGCGCGGTCACGCGCGCTGACCGCAACCGCGACCTCGGCAACGGTGATTCCCGCGTCATCGATCACCGCGAACTGCGAGGGCACGGTGCCGGACTCAGTCATCTCGTCGAAGTCGATGATCTGGTTGCTTGTCCCGCTCGACTCGCCGTCCGGCCCGATAGCCTTGACTCGAACTGCCAGACCATAATCCGAAAGGTGAACCAGGAGCGGTCCGTACCGCAGCGGACGGTTGGGATGGACTTCCTGTTCCGCGAGCACCCGCTCGCCATCGCTGAGCGTGATGCGAGGCGTGACCCCGTAATAGACGTCGCCGATACTCTTGCTTTCATCTACCGATGCGATCGATAGGGACCACCCGGTATGAGGGAGGGCGAGCGACCCTGAGTCAAACTCCCGGTAGGATCCCGCCTCTTCGACGACGGTGCCGGTCGAGGGCACACCGAGCAGGCCCTCCCACCGGGTGAGTTGACCCAGCCCGACAACGACGACCAGCACGACCATGGACCAGTGGAACAGCGGGCTTCCGAGAAGTCCCCAGGCGCCGGCCTCCGCATACATCAGCGAGGGACCGCGCCGCGCCTTGAGGTGGAGCCCCTCGAGCGCGCGTGCTGCCTTCTCCTGGGCCATCTCGACGTCCATGTCGACCGTGGCTTCGGCATCCGGTCGGGCGTCGAGGCGTGCCCGGAGCGCCTCCGTGACCATCCCTCGCTCACGCCACGTGCGCAGTGCGCGCCTCGAGCGATCCCAAGCACACACGCCCGTCGACAGCGTGAGCGCAGCCGCAATCAGCAAGAACAGGGGGTTCGTGTAAGCGCGGTCAGCACCGACCGCGCGTGCCACCGAGACGAGGGGTGAGCCCTCGGCGACCCACGCGGCGTGCCTGTCAGGCAGCATCGACTCCTGCGGGATCGCGGTCACCAGACCGACGTAGACACTGAGCGCGACAATCAGCCAGACGGCTACTCGCGGGGAGCGCACCAGACGCGCCAACGTCGCCACGTGCGCCGCTTAGGGCTTGTGGCAGTTGAGGCAGAGTGCCGGATCGGGCTCTATCGTCAGGGTGCCGTTGACCGTCTCGTGGGGGAAGTTCTGGAACTGCGGGTTACCCGCCGTGCTGCCGTCAAGTGGCGCGTCGAACACCTGTGCCGGAGTGACCCAGAACTGGTCGGGTGCACCAGCAACGTCGCCACCAACGACCCGCGAGTCCTCGTGGCACTGCTGGCAGATGGGCCGCTCGCCGCCATGGCCACCCGGTCCGGAGTTCATATCGGTCATGATGTAGCCGAAGTTGTTGCCACCCAGCGGACCCAGCCCGACGCTGATCGACGTGTTGACGCCACTGAGAACGGCGACGCTTGAGTAGTTGCGTACCGAGTCGGCCTGATTGAACTTGTGGGGCGTGCCCGTATGGCTTCCCTTGTGACACGAAGCGCACCAGCCGGCGCCGTACACCGTGACGGTGGTCTCTGACGTCGTGGGCCTGATGCGCAGGAGCCGGTTCGTGGCCGTGGCGGTGGTCACGTCGGCCGAGGAGCGCTTGCGGTCACCCACGAAGGGGGCGATGGTGTTGGAGTTGTGCGCGCTGTGGCAGTCGGTGCACGTCAAGGAGCCACCTTCGCCGGTGAAGGTCGTCTCACGCGACGAGCCGTTGGAGTTGCCACCCGGAACGTCCACCTTGTTGTTGCCGTTCAGATATCCGATGCGGTGCGTACCACCCGGCTGAATACCCGTGCGCTGGTAGATGACACCGTAGACTCCGCCGCCGCCGGTGCCGTCATGGCAGGTATAGCAGGTGGCGGCAATAGTCGCTTCGGGAAGCAACGCGGACGACATAGAGTTGCCATCGTGAATCGAGTGGCAGACCTGGCACTTCTGGGTGCCGGTGGTGAAACCGCCGTGCGGGCCCTTTCGGCTGCCCACGGCGTATCCCGCTTCACTGTCCCACGTCCAGGTTGCAGGTACGGTGCGCGGGGCGACCGTGGGAGATGCGACCCCGGCCTCCAAACCGTGACACGTGGGGCACGAATACGCCGCCGTGAGAGCCGGGTCGGTGGCCGTTGACGACTCTTGGTACGCCAAGGCAGGCGCTGCGCCAAGCGCGAGCACCACAACAACTGCGGCGAGTACCTTCACCACACGACTGGTCACGCGTGCCCACCCGTCTTGACATGAGCTGATGAAATGAGGACGAACCTCAAGCACCATGGTACAGGACACCTTCCTGCCCAATCAACCTACTACCGTTTATCGGCTGCTAAGGTTGACAACCTGAATCCGCTGGTTCTGACGGTCTGCGACCAAGACATCTTGGTCCCGTACCGCGACGTCGTTCGGGAAGTTCAACTGCCCGTCGAGCGTCCCACGCACCCCGTACTGAGCAACAACCTTGCCGTCCCGGTCCAATCTGACAAGCTGGTGTGCGAGCGGATCGGCCACCAGTATCGATCCGTCCCGAAGGACGGTCATGCCGCGCGGGAGGACAAACGGGTTGTCGGTCTTGGACTGGAGGCCTGACACCGGTCTGCCCGAGACCCACAGCAGTTCTCCTTCGGGCGAGTAGGCCTTGACCCGGTTGTGATTGGAGTCGGAAACATAGATGCGGCCATCGCGATCCACCGCGATGCCACCGGGGTGGTTCAGGCCCTCCGGCCCCATCCCCGGCTGGCCGAACTGGTTGAGCAGCTTGCCCTCTGTATCGAAGACGAGTACCTGATAGGTGTCGGTGGCATAGACTCGACCGCCCTGCGCCGCAACCGCCGTCACCGCGATGCCCCCACCCTCAGCACCGGAGCTCCCCTTGCCGGTAGGCGCGTACGGATCGGGGAAACGCCGAATGAAGCGTCCCTGCTCGGTGAAGGCGGAGATGGAGTCGTTGTAGAAGTCCGCCACGTACACGGTCCCGTCCTCAGCGACGGCGACGTCCACCGGATAGCTGAGTTCACCCGGATCCCACGTGCGCTCTGCGCCGGCAAGCGGCTTGGCGACGCCGAGCGAACCGAACTCGCGCACCGGGCGACCTTGGGCATCGAAGACGCAGATCCTGTTGTTGAGTGCATCTGCCACGAACAGCGTGGTGCCGTCGCGACCCCACGCCGCCCCCATGGGCTGGTCGAATGCGGCCGCTGGCTCCCGCCCCGGACCGTAGATGGTGAGCTTGGGCACGAGGCCGCCTTGAGATTCGCCATCGGCTTCGACCGTGAAGTCCGCCGGACGAGTAAGCCACCACAGGTATACGACCAAGCTGACCAGGACCACGGCGAGCACGCCCGCCATCGTCAGGAACGCCTGACGAGGCGTCAGGTACAGTCCGCGGGGGCCGGGAGGGCTCACGGGGTCTCTCCGAGGCGCTCGAGCCCCTCGCGGGCCCGTGCGTAGTCCGGCGCATACTGCAAGGCCAGACGGTAGCGGGCGATAGCCCAATCGGGGTGGCCGGTGTACTCGTACGCCACCCCCGTGAGGTACTGCAGATCGGCTATCTCGGGTCGGGTCTCGACAACGGGACGTACGGCCTTGAGCAACGACCGGTACTGTTCGCGCTCGAGATAGAGCTCGCCGAGGGTTCGGGCGGCCAGCACGTGATCCGGCACGACATCAAGGGTTTGCCACAGAACCTTCTCTGCGCGATCGTCCACACCCAGACGCAGATACACCACGCCAAGGTTGTACAGGGCCGCGGTATTGCGCGCGTCGGTCTTGAGCACGGTCTCGTACTCGTCCACGGCCTTGTCCAGGCGGCCGGCCTGCTGGTACGCGTAGCCGAGAGACACCCGGGCGTTCGTGTCCTTCGGGTCGGCGCGTACCTCGGCACGCCACCGCACGATCTCCTGATCCGCCACATCCGCCACGCGGCTCTCCCCTGCCACCACCCCCCGCACCACGTAGCCGCCCACGCCCATCACGGCCAGCAGCAGCACGAGCACGAGTGCGGCGAGCCACGCGGGTACGAAATTCCCTGGCTCCTCGGTGACAGCGGCATCCGGCGCGGTGTGCTCCGCGTCGAACCCCTCGCCTTGAGCGTCTTCAAGCTCATCGGGCGGTGGTGATACCTGTGTCTCAGGCGCGGTCATGTCTTCCGTCCGTCAGGACCGATTCTGCGGTCGCATTCCTGCACGGCAACAGAGCAACAGCGATGCCTACCCGCGGACGGTGCCGTCAGGGTGCACTGGTCGTCGCCGTCGATGACGCCTCAATTTGGGCGAGCTTGTCCGCCACCCCCGCCTGACCGGGTCGGTAGTCTTCCGCGACTCGCAGCACTCGGATGGCATTCTTCAGGTCGCCCCGCATCTCATAGATCTGCGCAAGGGCCGTCACGGACTCGACGTAGGCGGGGTCCATCGCCACGTTGATCTCGAGCTGCTCGATCGCCTTGTCCTGCTGATCGGTGGACAGGTACGCGCGCGCCAGCTGGAAGCGAACCGCCGGACCGAACTCTTCAACCTCCACGCCCTTCAGGGCGATTGCAATCGCCTTGTCGTAGTAGGCCGGGTCGAAGAACTGCCCGCCCATGTTGTAGAGGTTAGCGAGGAATACGTAGTTGTCGTACTCGGGAGGAACGAACGCGATGGTGTCCAGCAACGCCTTCTCGGCCCGCGTGAACGCCTGAAGGGCGGTGGCGCGCGCGGCTTCCTGGCCCGCCGGGTCCGTTCCCGCGGCGTTGATGGCCGCTATGGCCTCATCCGTGAGCGCCAGCCCCACTTCGGCGCGGTACATGTCGTTCCATGGGTTGAGGCGTACCGCCTGCTCCGCGTACTGCGTGCGCTCTGCGCCCTGGGTGCCGATGCGCGCCATGAGGTACGCCTTGTCGGCCTGCATGAACACGAACTGATAGCCGATACCGAAGAGCGCGAGCATCGTCACCACGCCCGCCGCCACGATGCCCCAGGTGCCCAGCGGTCGCACTTGGATGACCTTCGCCGTGGGTGAAAGCACCGCGGCCATGGACACCCACAGCAGGAACGACGAGCCGGTCACGGACAGACCGAAGAAGAGGTGGGTCACGTACGCGGCACAGGCGGCCCAGAACCCGGCCAGAATCATCTTGTTGACGCCCGTATCGCGAGCCCACACGGTCTTCCACGAACGCACGGCGGCCCACCCGAAGACTCCGTAGAGTAGGGCGACTCCGGGCACACCGACGCCGGTGGCCAGCTGAAGCGGATAGTTGTGCACGTTATCGGCTACCGACAGATAGCCCGCGTCCTTGACGTACTCAACCGGCTTGTACTGCGGGAATACGAGCCTGAACGTATCGGCTCCGAACCCGAAGATCGGGCGATCCTTGATGGCGTCGATGGCCGCCTGCCAGATCTGGAACCTGGTCTTCGCAGAACCCTGATCGAACACGAAGATCGACTGGAAGCGCTTCGCGAAGTTCATGATCTCGTTATCCGCGGAGAGACTTCGAACGATGAACGCCAGCGACGCCGCCAGCGCGGTCCCCGAGAACACCCAGTCCTCAGTCTTCCACTCGATCTTCTGACGGAACGCGAACAGCGCGATGAAGATGAATCCGGGGATCGCGCCCACCCAGGCGCTGCGTGTGAACGCCGTGACGATCACGGCGGAGTTGATGAGGAAGCCGAACCAGTAGACGCCGCGCCAGACCAGATTGGACTCCGCCAGCGCCAGACCGAGCGAGACGAACGTACCGAACATGAGGAAGCCGCCCAGCAGGTCCGGGTTGCCGTAGGTGGAGAACGAACGGTTCACCTCAAACGGCAGGGTGCCCCACTTGAGGATGTCCTGACCGAACGCCTGCATGAGGCCGTAACCGCCGACGACGAGTCCCGCCCAGAACACCGACTGGGCGAGCTGCTTGATTCGAGCCGCTTTGTCGGTGAGCTGCAGGGTGATCCAGTACGCGACTCCATAGTTGATGAACGAGAGCAGCCCCTCGAAGCGACGATACTTGCCGAAGATGGCGGTGGGCGGATGGATGGAGAACACCGCACCGATAGCGACCCACGCGAAGAAGGCGAGCATCAACCACTCCACAGGGGTGTGGCGCACCTTGCCTCCGCGAACCAGGATGTCCCACGACCACGCTGCCAGCGCGGTGAGGCCCAGCACCCGCTGGATGAATACCTTGATGATGTCGAACTGGTCATAGGAAAGAGGCAGTGCCACCCCAAGAAATGACAGGTTCGAGATGGCGACAGGCGTGAGGAACACCATCGCAAGAATCGACCACCAGGCGATATGGCGCGCGATGCTCCAGTCCTCGGCAATGGGCCGGACCGCTGCAGCAGCCGCCTTGGCGCCAGCGGTCGTCTTCTTGCGTTTCGCCATGTGGTTCGCTCCCAGATTCAGTCGACGCGCCGCGGGCGCGGCTTCAGAGGGGGCGTGTCCACACGCCGCGCTCGTCGCACATTGTGCCGCAAACAGGGCAGGAGTGGTACGCCGAACCCACCCTGCTCCATAGGATTATCAAGAATCGTCACTTGACGGTGATGACCCCCGACGGCGAACCGGCAACGAACGAGCCGGCGCGTGATGTCACGAGAACGAGCCGCCACTGCCCTCTGGCGAGCGCAACGCGACCCGTCAGGGTGGCTTTCCAACCCGAGACCCGCATCGACGGGGTGATCGTCTTGGCAAGGACCCACGTGCCATTCGCCGCACGCTTGTACGCGTAGATGCGCCCGACGGCTCCCGATCCGGCCCACGGGACAGCGCCCCGCACGGTGAATGAACGGTTGACCCGAGCCGTGCTCGGCACGCGAGGAGCTGCAGCGGCACCCAGCCGGACGCTGCCCTGCCGAGAACCACGGTTGCCGGCCTTGTCGGCGACGGTGGCGGTCGACGTATAGCGCCCTGCTTTCGTGCCCGTGAACGTGCCCGAGCTGCTGCTGCGGGTCCCCAGGCGCCACTGCCACGCGCCCAGACCGGCCGCAGGCGAGCCGCTGTCCTCAGCGCTGCCGACGATGGTGACGTTGTAGCGCGGCACGCGGTCACGCGGAATCGTGAACGATCGCAGCGCAGCCCCGACCTTGGTGACGGAAGGAGGCGACAGGTCAACCAGCACGGGCACACCGAGCGTGGACTCCACGCCCGCTATGTTGCGGAAGGCTCCGACAACCCAGTGGAGGCCAGAACCGTTCACCCGGACTGACGACGTCTTGGCGTATGCGGCCCACGGGCCGAAGCCGCCGCCCGTGTCGAAGCGCATCTGCACGGCCCCAGCGACGCTCGCTTCGATGCTCACCGCGGTCGTGTTCACGATCGAGCGCCCGCCCGCGGGCTTGAGCCAGCCTTCCGGCCGATCACCGGCGATGACGAAGGATGCTGTGCGCGCTTGCTCCTGGTTGCCCACGGCATCGCGCGATCGGTAGGCGACCGTGTGCACGCCGTTGCCGCTGACCACGAACACGCCCGCGTAGGTACGCCACGCGGCACCGTCGACCGCATACTCCGTCAACGTGACCGGCGATACGTCGGAGGCCGTCAGCGCGACTATCACCGGACCGGCGCTGGCGCCGCTGGGTGGCAATCCTGCGATGTCGGTGACGGGTGCAGTCAGGTCAACGATGATGGTTGTCATGAGATCCACCTCGACACCCAGCTCGTCGCGCAGCTGCACGCGAACAAGCCCCGTGCCTTCGCGCGGCAGCGTGACGTCGAACGCGCGCGTAAACGCCCGCCACGCCGAGAATCCCGAACCCGTATCGACACGCATCTCAGTGGCGCCTGACACGTCCACCGTCACGGGCACCGTCAGAGTGCCGACCCGGGAGGCCCCGCCCGCAGCCACGACCAAGCCCCCGCGAAGCAGGCTCGAGATGCTGAGCGTTTCGGACACTCGGCTGCTGACGTTGCCCAACTCGTCTGTGGCCCAGCGCTCCACGGTGTGGATACCATCGCCTGACACGAGGAACGGTCCCCGATAGGTCTGAACCGGCCCGCCGTCGATGCGGTAGTTGATCGAGGCGACCGTGCTCAGCGTGTCGTTGGCCACAATCCATAGGTTGATGGGTCCGGAGGATACGCCCACCGGAATGCCCCCCAGCGCCGTGGTCGGCGGGGTAAGGTCCACGAGCACCTGAGCCGCCACCTGAGACTCCACACCGGCGATGTTGGCGAAGGTCGCCGTGATCCAGTGCAGCCCCTCACCGGGCATCGTCACGCGGGCGGTCCGTCCGTAGGGGAGCCACGCCTGCGGGCCGCTTCCCGTGTCAAAGCGCATCTGGACTGCCCCCGGGGCCTCGACTTCAAGGTCGACCGTGCGCGTGGCCAGCCTCGTTATGCCACCCGCCGGGCGAATAGACCCGGTCGGCGGTGTCTCGGCGATGATGAAGCGAACCGATTTCTCGTTCTCGACGTTGCCCGCCGCGTCAGTGGCGCTGAAGGTCACGGTCCGGTCTCCGTCACCGGAGACGGTGAAGGGCACGGAGTATGTCCTGACCGGTCCCCCATCGATACGAAAGGTGATCGTGGACGGCGAGTCGTCTGCAGCACTGAGCCCGATCATGACCGGCACGGCACTCACGCCCGACGGCGGCACGCCGATCGCGGTCGTCACGGGCGCTGCGAGGTCGATGTGCGCCGGCTTCGTCAGCTCGATCTGCTGGCCGATGGCGTCCTCGAACTGAACCCTCAGCGTGTGGAACCCGTCACCCGGGAAGGTGACGAACCACGATGGCAAGAAGGGCATCCACGGCGAGAAACCGCTACCCGCATCCCAGCGCACGCGCGTCGCGCTCTGAACCGTCGCAGAGACCTCGACGGTTCGATAGCCGATGTGCTCAAGCCCGCCTGCGACCGCAAGCTGCCCGCCTGCGGCTAGACGTGAGATTCCGAGGTCGAGTCGGGTCGTCTGGCCGATGTTCTCCACGCTATCGACCGCAAACGCCTCGACGCTGTGCGCTCCGTCCCCGCTCACGGTGAAGGGACCGGTGTACGCGCGCTCCAAGCCACCGTCCAGGCGATAACGGATGCGAGCGACGCTCGACAGCGCATCAACCGCTCCGATGTCGACCGTCACCGGACCCAGGCTCACTCCTGCGGCGGGCGTCCGGTAGATGGTTGTGACCGGCCCGCTTCCGTCGAGCGTGCACGAGAAGCTCCGCGACAACACGTTGTTGGCGGCGTCACGGTACTCGGCTACGAGCGTAGTCGGACCTTCGGTGCTCACCACCATCGACGCTGACTGCGCAAAGGGCACCCACGAACCCATGGAGCTCGTGCGTCCGAGGCGCATCTCGGTGGCGCCGCTCACGTACGACTCGACCGGGATCGTGCCGGTGCGCATCGTGGCCGCAGCCGTGCCGAAGACCGCGGATCCGGTGGGCGCGATGCGGTCGACGCGTGCTACGAAGCCCTTCTCCGCCTCAACGTTGCCGACCTGGTCGACCGACCAGTACGCGACCGACGTCTCGCCTTCCGCACCGATCGTGACCGGGCTCAGATAGCGTGTGACGCTCCCCGCTCCGATGCGGTAGTACGTTGCCGCGACGCCGGCGTCGGCATCGGACGCATTGAGCGTGAAGGTGGCACCTGCGGGCGTGTTGACCCAACCCGTGACATCGCCGGCGGGGACGGTAACCGGCGGCGTCTCGTCCCACTCACCCCGGCCGACCCGATGGTTGCCGGAGTCGGTAACAACGATGCCGGTAGCTGAGGCGAAACCGGCGGCTGTGGGGCCGTTGAACTCGCCGGGTCCTGATCCTCTGGCGCCGAAGACGGTGATCGGCGTGCCGGTGAGCGTAAGCAGCTGGACGCGGTGGTTACCGTGGTCCGCCACAAGAAGCCGGTCGCCGGCGGGGTTCATCGCGAGACCAGCGGGAGTATGCAGTTGCCCCGGCGCCGAACCGAATCCAGACATCGTCCCGGTGCGCGTACCCCCGGAGTTGAAGATCACGATGCGGTGGAGTCCGGCATCCGTGACGAGGATTCGGCCGTCTGGAACGCTCACAACGCCTGACGGCACCCGCAGGTAGTCTGAGCCGAAGTCGTACCAGTAGTCGCCGCCTGACGTCATCATCTGCACGCGCCGGTTGCCCGGATCGGTCACGAGCAGAAGGCCGTCCGGACGTTGCACGACGGCCGTGGGTCCATCGAACTGGCCGGGCCCCGTACCGGGCCCGCCGATGGACCTCAGGTAGGCACCTGCCATCGAGTAGACGACAACTCGATCATTACCGGTGTCACAGACGAACACCTCGGTACCGTCGAGAGAGACGGCGGCCCCGGTGGGTGCTGACAGCGCCGGCGTGACGCTGAACGTGACCAGCGTGGCTCCCGCGGCGTCCACGCGTCGAACCCTTCCCGTGGCGGACTCGACGACGATCGCTGATCCGTCCGGCGCTACGGCCACCCCCCGAGGGGACACGGGCGCCAAGACATCGGCTCCCGTTGGGGCCAGCGTGGAGATGACGGTCGGCGCGGCGGTCGTGAACCGTGCCAGCCGATGGTTGAGAGTGTCGGCTACGGTGAGGACGCCGCCGCTACCCGAGTAGACGCCGTCGGGCTGCGCAAGTAAGCCCGTGCCGTACGTGGCGCTGACGACGCCCACCGTGGAGCAGTTCTCGATCAGCCCACGCCCGGCATCGATAACCAAGATAGAGCCCGAAGCATCGACCTCAATGCCCGAGGGCCTCAGGTAGCGAGACGTTGTCGTGGAGCCGGCTCCCGTACCGGTCGTCGTCCATCCCCAATCACGCAACCACGTGCCTGCCAGAGAAAGCACGGTGACGCGCAGGGTGTTGGTCTCAGCCACGAACAGCTCGCTGCCCCTGACAACCACGCCGGCGGGGGTCGAGATGAGACCCGCGCCCACGGTCCGTTGCCACACACCGGCAGATGAGAACACCTGCACGCGATTGTTGAACGTGTCGGCAACGTATACCAGGCCGGCCGAGTCGAGCGTCACGTCTGACGGGCTCATGAACTGCCCGGGACCCGTGCCCCGGCTTCCCCACCAGCGGACGAGCGCGCCCGAGCGCTCGAACACGACGACGCGGTCGGCGCCCCGGTCGGCCACGTAGAGCAGGCCATCAGGACCAAGCGCGACGGCCGCCGGGCGAATGAGCTCGGTTCCCGGGCCGCTACGTCCATCAAACTCGCGCGAGAAGCTGCCTGACGACGAGTACACCACGATGCGTCGGCCGACGGCGTCGGCGACGAATACCTCGCCATCCAAAGCGAGGACGGCGTCAGACGGCTCGGTGAGCGTCTTGACGGTGGACCAGCCGCTCGACGGATAGTAGCCGGCGGCAAATGCCGAGCTGGGAAGCGAGACCGCGACAAGGGCAGCTAGAAACAGCGCGACGCGCGCGAATCGGTGCATGGACGCTCCCGCCATCGACGGCTCCTTCGTTGGGGCTCGTTCATTCTATCAACTGCACGGCCCGTGCCACGCGTTTGCCACCAACGCGCAGGGGCGGACCCGAATCCGGGCCCACCCCTCTTAGACGCTTCGAGGCAGGTGGTACTTACGGCCAGAGCGGGGTGGTCGCGTTGGTGGGATGCGAGCCGCAGCCCGTCAACCCACAGTAGTCCTTGCTCCATCCGGTGGGCGTGTAGGAACGATCAGTGATGCTGTTGAGGGTGAGCGACTGATACGGTGCAGGGTCGGTGCGGTATCCGATGAGGCGCGGACGCTTCCATGCGTGCGGCGTCTTGGAGTGGCAGTTGATGCACTTGCCACCCGTCGTGCCCTTGTGGTCGGAGCGGTTGTGGACGTTGCCGTTGGCGGTGCCGTTGAAGAGGTTGGCGACGTTATGGCACTTGGCGCAGATGCCGTTGCCGCTGATAGCCGAGGCGTTGATGTAGGTGCCGCCAGTCGAGTAGTTATTGGTGTAGCCAGCGGCGATCCTGACCGTCATCGCGCCGCCATGCGGACCCGTCGCACCCGTGACAGTGCCGTGACAGTCGACGCACGTCACCATCATCGTGGACGACTCTGTCAAGGGCGACCAGTTGCTGACGTAGTTGGCGATCGAAGGCAGTGACCACGTGCGGTTGGCTCCGACACCATCGACGGCATTCGTGAACGAGGTCTTCTGGCCCGGCATGGGGTCGAGCGAGCGGTGACCGGACCATGTGGTCTGGAACTGCAGGTTGCCCACGGCCGCAGAGCCGCCGTTTGGCGTGCCGGTCCAACCCCAGCGCTGCACGTGCGGTCGGGTCTGCGTGACCGTCGTGTGGCAGTCCGTGCACAGCTGGTTGTTCGGGGTCGTATTGCCGTGGATGGTCGCTGACGTGTTAACCGACGTCACGCTGATCGGTGCGGCGCTGTTCGTCGACTTCTTATGGCACATCGAGCAGGGTTGCGAAGCGTACGCACCCAAGACGAAGTGCTCGTTGTCGATGCTGTCGTCATGGCAGCCGTTGCACCAGCTCGCAGCGAACCCGGTACCGAAGAGCGTGGTGTTGCTGAACGTCGACTCGTGCCACGCGGTGTTGTGTGTGCTCGCATTGACGCCTACGTGACAGCCGGTGGCCTGGCAGTTGAGCTGCGTGGCGTGCTGTGCGGTGCCCGTGTGACAGATCGGGCAGCCGTTGTTGGGCGTGCGGCTGTGGACGTTCGCCACATCGGCCACGTTGTGGCACTCGGTGCCGTTCGGGTTGTTCTGGCAGCTGGCGGCTGCGGTGCTGCCCGCTGGCAGCGCCGCTCCGAAGGCCGCGCTGTTGACCCCGTTGATCTCGAAGTCATCGACACGTCCATACTCACCAGTGGCGTTGAAAGTACCACGGAAGCGAATCCACACGTTCCCGCCGCCGGGGACCGAAAGTGCAGGACTCTGCGTCCACGTCAGAGCATCCGTGTTCACCCTGAAGAGTTCGGTGTAGCCGCTTGTGCCACTCGTGGTCGAGTACTCGCAGACCAGGAAGTCCGCCGTGTCACTGACGTTGACCTGATACCAGAACCGGACGGTCCCGGCACCGTAGGACGCAAGACTGAAGGCCGTTGTCCGATAGAAGCTGTACTCAGTCCTGGTGGTGTTCACGCCGATCTGTGCAGCCGCACCACTGCGTGCGCTGCCTGTCTGATTGGTGATGTAGGTAGTGCTGGAGCGCGTCCACGCAGTCGGGAAGGTCGTGGTGGTCCCGAAGTTCTCGGTGGCCACGCCCGCCGTCGAGCCCAGCGCGAAGCTCGAGCCCGGCGTGCTCATGACCTGCGTCGAGGCATTGTGCTTCGTCGTCCAATCGCTGTGGAGCGAGGCCATGCTGTGGCAGCTGCTAGCCTCACCGGCGCAACTACCGGTCCATCGGCCTGACCAGCTGTCGACCTTGAGATCGTGGCAGGCCACGCACTTGTCGGCCTTGCCACCGAGGTTGAAGGCGATGCTCGTCTTGTTGTGCTCGGTCTTGAGGTCGATGGTGTGGCAGGTGGTGCACGCACGCTCGAAGTTGAGCGACGTTCCGTGGAAGTCGGAGAGTGTCTTGCCCTGCGTCGTGGTGCCGTAGTTTGCACCCGTCGTGAGCGAACTGTCGTGGCTCGTCGTGTAGTAGTGGTTCGGGTCGTACGGCGTGTAGATGTGCGTGCCCGCCTTACCGGTGGTGTGGCAGTAGACGCAGTTCGTGACGCTGTCCACCTGGCCACCCAGGTTCAGACCGCCGTTGTGACACGTCGAGCAGCTGCCGTGTGCCTTGACGTTCAGACCGAATCCGTTGGTCTTGTAGAGGTTGCGCACGTCAGTGGTCGCCGCGCCGCCCTGGCCCTCATGGCACCGCAGGCAGTTGCCGGTATCCAGCGTGATCTCGTGGGCCAGCGGGTTGTGCGAATCGGTGGTGTGGCATGCTCCACCGGTGCCGCACGACTTGGCCGTGGGCTTCGTGGCCTGCTTGGTGAAGTCGTGGCATCCGGTCAGGTTGCATCCGCCGGTCGCATTGGTCCTGTTGCGGTGCAGCGCGTGCAGATCGAGGGTGGTATGGCAGCCTGTAGTCTGGCAGGAGCCCGCACCCTGTGCCTCAGTGGCCGTGGCCACCGGCGCGGTCACTGCAGAGTGCGCGACGTAGGCCGGTAGCACCGTTGCGTTGTGGCAGTCGGTGCAGGTGTCGGTAGTCCAGTTGCCGGTAATCTGCGCGGTCACACCGACGTTGTAGTTGTGACAGTCGACGCACGAGGTGTTGCCGAGCACCGGCAGACCTTGGTGCTGCGGATAGATGCCGCTTGCGCCACCGGTACCGGTGTCGTTGTGGCACTGGTTGCAGCGGGCGCTTGCCGCACCGCCTGCGGTGAGACTGGCGGTACGACTGGACGCAACTGCGGTGTGCTGCGGAACCGGGTAATGGCCGTCAGGCGAGACGCCGGTGACCGGCAGGCGATCCGTGGCGCCGCCGTAGAGAAGCGTTCCCCCACCGTGGCAGTTCATGCAGGTGTTCGGGTCGTTGAACTGCGGCTCATTGTGGTTGGCTGCCGCGTGACACGCGCCAGAGACGCAGCCGCTGTTGGGGTGATAGGTCTGGTAGTTCGTGGTCGCACTGTTGCCGTGGCACCCGGCGCCTGAGTCCACGCAACCGGTGACCGTCGTCGGGTTGAACAGAGAACCATCGCGATCGAGCTCGTGGTTGTGCGCTCCCATGCCCTCATGGCAGCCTGCCGTCCCGCACGCCAGTGATGTCGGCAGCGTCGCCTGACTCGTATGGCAGGTGTTCGCACACGTGGTCACGGTAGTGTTCGACAGCGAGGAGTTGTTATGGATGACCGCGACGTCCTTGATGTAGTGGCAACCAGAGCCACCACATGTGGGCGAGACGGCCGTCGCGTCGTGCTTCGCCGTCTGACCGAGGTGCTGGCTGGTGTGACACACGCCACCGGCGTTGCACGTGCGGTCCCAGTCGTTGAAGTTCCGTGTCACATCGATGATGTCAGCCTTGTTCTCATGACAGTCGACGCACTTGTCCGGATAGATGCCTGGCACCCTCGTGGCCTCCGCCGTAGGCTTGAAGTGCTCCGGCTTGAGCTCCATGTAGTGGCACGAGTTGCACGCGACCGCGATGGCATCGCCCGGCTTGAGGGTGATGGCGTCCACGCGGAACCGGTCGCTGTTGTTCGCGTTAGTCGACGCGCTGAACCGCAGGGTGAGCGTCGCGCTGCGCGGAACGGCCAGCGGCCCGACCTTAGTCCACGCGGCCTGTGAGGCTGCCGTGTTCCACAGCTGGGTGAAGTTGGTGCCGTCCGTCGAGTACTCGAGGCGCGCGTAGTCGGGCGCTACGAAGTTCGTCGTCGTGTAGTAGAACTCGACGGTCGGGCTGGCAACAGCCGCTGTATCAAACGTGCGCTGGAAGTAGTTCGTCGAGCGCGTCGTCGATGTCGTGTAGATCTGGGCGTGGTAGGTGCCCTCGTAGAGAGGCGCCGCGTTGTTCGGGACCACGAGTGTGGCCGAGTTGCGCGTCCACGCGACAGGCCACGTCGCGGAGTTGAAGCCCTCGGTAGCCACCACAGAGTAGATGGCCCCGAACCCACCCGTCTGGCTGATGGCCGTGTGCGTGGTCTCAGACCCGAGGTAGTGGTTGGGGTCGTGCGGCGCGTGGTTACGCGTCACGTTCGGCATCTTGCCCAAGGCGTGGCAGTCGGCACACTCCTTCTTCCCCGCGAGTGTGAACGTGTACTGCACGGTGTTGTACGTATACACCGTGCCGTCGAGGTCGTGGCACATGTTGGCAGACGCGCAGTTCTCCGTGTCGGCGTAGCCGTGATTGGAGCGCATGTCATTGGTCTCGTGACAGTCCACGCAGGCTTGGCTGAGGGCCGTCACGGAGTGAGCCGGGCCGATCGAAGTGTGTGGGCTCGTGATGTGGCAGTCGCCGTTGACGCCGCAGGACAGCTCGTCAGGCTTCCAGCCCTGGAGCAGCGGGTCATGGCAGTCGACGCACTCCGGCTCAGGCCGGCGGTCGCAGATGCCGGTGCCCGTCGGCAGCCAAGAAGCAGGGCGTCCCGGATGGCACGCAGGGGTGTTGCACGTGGCCGCGTTGTACAGGGTGACGCCGTCGTCCTCCCATGTGGGGACAATGTCACCGTCACCCTTGTGCAGCTCGTGAATCTCAAGTCCGGATGTGTCGTGGCAGCCGGCATCCCCACACTGGAACTGCGGCGTGCTCATGACTGTGGCAGTCGCCGGCGGCGAAGATGTGGTTTCGTGCATCACGTAGGTGGCACCCATGACGAGCGCGTTGTGACAGTCGATGCAGTCGAGGTCGGTTTGGGTCGCGACTGCGTTCTTGATGGCGCTGCCCACGCGTGAGGTACCGGCGACATCACCCGGCGTCACGAAGGAGTGACAGTCGTAGCAGGTGGTGTTGCCGTAGCCCTGAAGCACCTGGTGCTGATACCACATGCCGTCAAGGCCGTTCGGATTCGTACCCTGGTGGCAGGTGTAGCACGTTGCCTCGGCATAGCCACCAACACTCATGGTCTGGACCGCCGACACGATCGTGTGCGACGTCTCGTTGTAGTGGCCACCGGTCGGCGCCGTGTTGGTTGCCATGAGCGAGATGACATCCGGCGCGTTGACGTAGTTCAGTGGTGCGACCGCACGCCCACCATGGCAGTTCTGGCAGGTCTGCGGGTTGTTGAATGCAGCGTTCGGCTGTGTAGCGTTGTTGAAGTGGCATGCGCCACTCTGGCACCCATTATCCGGGTGGTACTGGACTCCCGCGTAGTCGGGAGTCGGCGACGTCGGCTGGGAGCCGTGGCAACCGATACCGGAGTTCGTGCAGCCGGTGACCGTGGTGTTGTTGTAGTTCGATCCAGCCAGATCCAGCGCGTGCCCATGCTGCATCCCGAAGTGGCAACCGGCGGATTCGCAGTTGAGTACATCCGGGATCGAAGTGTTCGTGTCGTGACAGGTCAGGCACGACGGAGTCATCGCGTTCGTCGTGATCGAGTTGTTGTGGATGACGGCCACATCGTTGATCACGTGGCAGCCGACGCCTCCGCAGCCGGGGCTGATAGCCGTCGCGTTGTGCTTGGTCGAACGCTCGGTGTGAGTGCTCGGATGGCACGAAGCGCACCGCTTGTCCCACGCGGTGATCCACGGGTCGACCTTCGTCTCGTGACACACGACGCACTTGCCGATCACCGTCGTCGTTGTCGCGAAGCTCGCCGTGGCCTTGCTGTGCTCCGGCTTCATCTCAAGCTGGTGGCACTGCGTGCACTGGTAGCTGTTGTAGGTGCCGTTGCCGGTGGAGGTATGAGCGGCAACCGTGCCGACATAGTGGTTCGGATCCGACGGCGCGTACGTCTTGGCGTAGACCTCGCTCGCGTTGTGGCAGCTGATGCACTCCGCATCATTGGTGGCCGTGATACCCGGATAGGTCGGGTTCGCGTGGCACATATCGCAGTTCGGGTGAACCGCCTGGATGTTGCTTGACTCGTGACACAGAACGCACTCCGCGCTGTTCAGTGCCGTGTGCGCGGCCGGATTGTGCCCACCATTGTGGCAGCCTGCGGCATTGCAGTCCTTGACCGACGTCACCGGCGACGGGTTGTGACACGACAGGCACGTCGGGATCATCGCGTTCGTGGTGATCGAGTTGTTGTGAATGACCGACACATCGGCCACGTTGTGGCAGCCGGAGCCCGCGCAGTTCGCGCCGGCGGTACCGGGTGAAGCGCCGCGCTGACGACCGGTGATGACGATGTCGTCGTAGCGGATCCACTCGGTGTTGTTCGTGTTCACGCGACCTTCGAAACTCACAAGAACCGAGGGGGATGAGGGCAACGAGGCCGTGACCTGGGTCCATGTCAGCACCGAGAAGCCCTGCGGCACGATCTCGGTCCAGTTAGTGCCGCCGTTGAGCGAGTAGCGAACGTTGTAGAAGTCGCCCGACTCGATGGCATCGCCGCGGTACCAGAATTCGATCTGCGCGCTCTCGTACGCGGACAGATCGAAGGTCTGGCGGAAGTTATAGGTCGCAGCAGTCGTCGAGCTGTTGCGAATCTGTGCCGCGTAGGTACCGCTACGCGGCGTGGTCGTGGAGGCTGCCACCAGCGTGGCATTCGAACGCGTCCACGCCGCAGGCCATGTGCCGCCGGTCTCGAAGTCCGTGGTCGACACGGTGATCGTCGTCAGCACGCCGGACAGGTTCGTGTTGGTCGCGTTGTGCTGGGTGGCCTTCGCCGTGTGCTTCGTGGCGTGGCACTGGTCGCACGTCTTGTTCCACACCCCGCCCGGCAGGGAGTCAACGCGCTGTTGGTGGCAAGCGACGCACTTGTCAGGATAGGCGCCCGGCACGCCGACGAAGTTCGTTTTCGTCTTGGTGATGTGCTCGGGCTTCATCTCCAGGTTGTGGCACTGGTTGCAGGCGAAGCCCGATTCGACTCCGGCCTGCGAGGACGCGGTGTGCGTCGTCTCGGTGCCAACGTAGTGATCGGGGTCCCACGGCATGTACACGGTACCCAGCTTGCCAGCGCCCGTAGCGTGGCAGCTCGTGCACTCGGCCGTGTAGTTGTCGTTGAGGTAGTCAACGAGCTGACCCGTGGCCGTGTTGTGGCATGTCACGCACGACTGGTGTGCGGTATCGACCGTCGAGAAGCCATCGTGGCATCGCACGCACGCCACCCCATTGGGGTAGAGGCTCGCGTTGTGTGCAGCCGTCGTGTTGTGGTTCGTGTGGCAGTTCGTGCACAGCTTCTTGGCAGGCACGCCCTCAAGCGCCGTGTGGCAGCTCTGGCAGGATGCGTTGCCCGGACCTGTGGTCGCGTGAATCAGGTCCGCCTGCGCCACGTTGTGGCAGTTGAGCCCACCGCAGCTGGTCTGGTTGGCGGCCGCGTAGATCGAGTAGTCGTGCTTCGTGGCGAACGCGTTGTGCGGAACAGGAGCCTTGCCGGTCGTGTGGCACTGGACACACTGGTCGTTCCACGGACGCGGGAGGTAGCTCTGGTCGTGGCATGTCGAGCAGTTGAGTGCGCTGCCGTCAGCGACCAGACGTGATGTGCTGCGGTTGTGCTCGGGGAAGAGCTCCAGGTCAGACTCATGGCACGCGGTGCACGCCAGTCCGCCCGTGTTCGCGACTCCAGCGTCAGCGCCCGAGCCCAAGTGGGCCGGCGACAGGTACGGGTGCGCCTCCATGCCGTCGACGCCGGAAGCGCTGTGGCAGCCGCTCGTGCAGCCCTTCGACGCCGGGTAGCTTGTGGCCGAGTGACAATCGAGACAGTCCGGCGTGAAGCCGTTGGCCGGGACCGAGTCGTTGTGGATCACGTCGAGGTTGCCCGCGTGGCAGCTGCGGCACTTGGCCTCGGAGGCGATCGAGGTATCAGGCGTGTGGTCGTTCTCAAGGAAGCTATGGGGCTGCTGATTGTTTGCCACCTGGTGGCAGCCGGGCGATCCGGAGACGCCATTCCACGTACAGCTGTAGTCGAACGGCGGGACCGATGTCGTCGGATCGGTGTACGGCGCGTAGACCGTGTGGCACGCGACACAGGAGTCGGCCTTGGTCTTTGACGAGTCCCTGCGGTGCTCATTGGTCATCAGACCGGTGTGACAGCTGGAGCAGGCGAAGCCGGAGTACGTGGCGGCCGAGAATGCGGCGCCCGTGGCCTCGTGCGAGAAGGTGAATCCGTGGCTCGCGGTCTTGTCGGGGTGGCAGCTCGTGCACTTCGGCGCGATGGAGTCCACCGCCGACTGGTAGGCGCGGAAGCCGTCGATGACGACGTAGGTGCCGCGAGACAGCGGGTTCTTGGTACCCGTGACCCGAATCTGCACCTTGTGGTTTCCGGGGCCCAGATCGTTGGAGCGGAAGGCGACCTTCTGGAAGCCGGTCGTCGGCGAGTAGCAGTCGATCTCGCCGCGCTTCACGTCGTCGATCCAGACCTCGGCCTGGCCGCGATACGGGTCGACGTCGGTGATGACCTCGATGATGTTGCCCGGGAAGGTGCTCGTCAGCGTGCGCCCTGCGGCATTCGCCCAGTTGGCGCGCTGAAGCGTGTAGTTGGTGGAGGACAGCGCCGGCCATGCGGTGGGCGCGTACGTCACCGTATCGGCCGGGAAGTTCGGATACGCCGGGTGCGTGTGGGACTCGCGCTGCACCGGCTTCATCTCGCCAGCACCATCGACGTCGTGACATCCGGCGGTGGCACACTGGTTCTCAACTGGCAGCAGCGACTCATAGTTCATGTCGCCGTCGATCGTGGTGCCGTGGCTCATCTCGCCGGTCCACGGCGCCTGAGCGGTGTAGGAAGCGTTGCCCGACGCGCTATGGACGGCGTGGCTTGCGGGCACAGCGGCCTCGTTGTGGCAGGCAGAGCAGCTGGCGATGCCGTGACACGAGGAGCACTTCTCGCTCGTGGTGTTGACGGCTCCCGGCCAACGGGGGTTCATGTGGATGATGTGAATCAGTGTGGAGGAGGTATCGACCGAACTCGTCGTGGCGAACGAGCCCTCAGGGCCGAGGTAGGCGGGAATCGCGTAGCGCAGCGAATCGCCCCAGCCGTTAGGCAGGTGACAGACAGCACCGCAGTTGCCTCCCGCGTAGTGACGCGGGTGCGTGCCCACCAAGCCATCGGTGTGGCACTTGGCGCACGCGGTCGAGCGGTCAACGTCCGGCACCGTCCAGTTGGCCATCGACTGGTGGCACGACAGACACTCCGGATTCTGCTGCACTGCGGATGCGGTGCTCGCGAACGCGAATACCATCGCAACGGCCGCCACGACCACTGCCAATACCGCGATCCTGCTCTGATGCCTGACCATCACTGGCCTCCCACTTCCCCACGTTTCGCCGCCACGGCTGTCAAGGAACCTTGTCGCAGCCGTCCTGCCCCCAGGACTGCAGCGCGAGCCTCCAGATTTCACGCAATACACACACAACGCCCAAGGGCGCCATTGGGGTGAGTATCGTCACATATGCACCGCTGGTCAATAACCGTTCACCGAATGTTAAGCATCGTTCAGCCGTGAACGAACTTGCGGGAGGGCGTCAGCGCGCTCCATGTCCCGTCAGGACCACCTTCAGCGTCTCCGCCACGATCTGCGCGTCCATGGCGAGGTTGCGGTGGTACATGTAGATGAGGTCGTACTTCAGCTTTCGCTCAGGCGTAGTGGCGTATCCCCCGCTGACCTGGGCCAATCCGGTGACGCCGGGCTTGACCTGGAAGCGCTCGCGATAGCCGGGGATCTCCTTCAGGTGCTGCTCCACGAAGAACGGGCGTTCCGGACGAGGCCCCACGAAGCTCATCTCGCCCTTGAGGATGTTAGCCAGCTGGGGAAGCTCGTCGATACGGAACTTGCGAAGGAAGCGTCCCACTCTTGTGATGCGAGGGTCGTCCTCCTCGGCGAGCACCGGTCCGGAGAGCTTCTCTGCGTCCTTGACCATGGTACGTAGCTTGTAGACCGAGAACGGCTTGAGGCCGTGACCCGTACGCTCCTGGGCGAAGATGATGGGAAAGCCGTCGGACAGCACGATCGCGGCTGCGGCGATCAACAGCACCGGGCTCACGAGGACGAGCACCACCGCCGCGCCGACCAGGTCCATGGCGCGCTTCGCGGCACGGTAGTAGCGCGGCACCGACGACTCAGTGATCTTCATGAGGGGGATGTCGCCGATGAGCGCGTCCACGCGCCCGATGAAGATCTCGTAGAGTTCGGGCACGACGTCGACGCGCACCTTGAGCTCGTCGGCCAGCACGAGCGACTCGACCAGTTCACGAAGCGCGACCGGACTCACCACGATCACGCGGTTCGCGTTCTGCGCACGCGCGATGGTAGCCACATCCGCCGCCGCGCCCAGAATCGGATAGCCGCCCACCTCGCCGGCGGGCTCGGCGCCCGCGGTAGCGCAGGTGTCAACGAGGCCGCACACCCGCCAGCCCCAGGTCGCGCGTCGCGTGAGCTCGTCAGCGAGCTCAACGGATACGGGGCCCGTTCCGACGAGCACCACGCGCTGCTCCGGCCAACGCACGCGTCCGAAGCGCAGGAAGACAAGGCGCCAACCCACGAGCAGGACGATGCCGAACACCCAGCCAAGCAGGATCGTCGAACGCGCGAAGCTCGCAGTGCGCGGCCCGCCGAAGAAGGCCACGGCGGCAACGAGCACGGTCCCCAGCGTCACCGCCGCCGTGACCGAGCGCACCACGGCCCACGCCGTCTCGACGCGCTCGGGGTCGTAGAGCCCGTAGACCCACGTGCTGGCCACGTAGATGAGGGTGGCGAACGGCGCGATCACCAGGTAGGCGTCGAAGTTGAATGTGGGAAGCGCGCCTTCGAAACGCACGAGGAACGCCAGTACCACGCCGGTGTTCACGAAGATGGCGTCGAGCAGGACCGAGATGGCGATGAAGCGAGTGCGGGACAGCATCAGCTCCTCCGCCCGGCAGCCTGGGCGTGCAACGCCATCGCCTCGCGATAGACCGCGGTGGTGTTCTCCACCATGCGCGGAATCGTGAAGTCGGTCAGCGCACGCTCTTTGGCCTGTCGACCCAGCCGCTCGCGAAGCTCGTCGTCGGCCAGCAGGCGGCGCAGCGCGTCGGCAAGCGCGTCGGCGTCCCCGACGGGGACGATGAGACCCGTGACCTCGTGCAAGTTGGCGTAGGGTACACCGGTGGTGAGGTTTGTGGATACGACCGGGGTGCCGGCGGCGTGAGCCTCGATCTGCACGAGCCCGAACGCCTCGCTGCGCGCCACGCTCGGCAGCGCGAAGACATCGGCCGCCGCGTACCAGGCGGCGAGCTCCGGCTCGTCGACGGGGTCGAGGAAGCGCACACGCTCGGACATACCGTGAGCGGTTGCGATCTCGCGGAGCTCGCCCTCAAGAGGCCCGCGCCCGATCATGACGAGGTCGGCGTCGACACCCTGCATCGCGCGCACGAGCACGTCGGCACCCTTGTAGTAGATGAGCCGACCGACGAACAGCACGACGCGCCGCCCGCCATGTTCGGCCCGAAGCGCCTGTGCGCGCGCCTGCGTCGTCTCGTCGCCAGCGAAACGCTCGACGTGTAGCCCGAAGTTCACGTGGCGGCACTTCTGCGCCCGGGGGGCGAGGTACGGCGAGTGCTCGATCATGTTGGGCGAGGAGGCCACGATCAGGTCCGCGCTGTCGAGGAACCGCTCGAGAAACGGCCGGTATGCCACGAGCGCGGCCTTCTGGCGCACGATGTCGCTGTGGTACGTGATCACCAGGGGGACCTGGGGACGCGCGGCGAGCCACGCGAGCTCGCCCCACGGGTACGGGAAGTGGAAGTGGAAGACGTCCGGGGCCTGGACCCGCGCGGCCTCAGCGGTGATCTCCCGTGCGAAGCCCCAACAGAGGGGTGTTGAGGAGAACTCCGTCGCGCGCGGTAGGCGCACCACGTCGACCCCATCGACACGTTCCTCCACACGGGAGTTCTCGCCGTTGCACACGATCGCACGCACCTGCGCGCCCGCATGCGTGACGAGGCCCTCCGCTAGATCGCGCAGGTGGAACTCGATGCCCCCGAGGTGCGGCGGGTAGTACTTGTTCACCATGCTGACGCGCATCGGGGACCCCGCTGTCATCCGCGCGGCTCCACGAGCGCCCGGCCGGCCGCGAGCAGATCGTCAACGACGCCGGCTGACGACGCCTCTGCGTAGATGCGCACCAACGGCTCCGTACCGGACGTGCGCATGAGCAGCCACGCGTCGTCGGGCAGGAGGAACTTCACGCCGTCGACACGTATCACCTCGCGCACCACCAGCCCGGCCAGCTCCTCGGGTGCAAGCGTCGGCATCGACGCGACGAATGCGTCCATCACGTCGGGGTCGAGCTTGAGGTCGATGCGGCGGTACTCCATGGGCCCCGTCAACGCGAACAGATCCTCCACGAGCCCGGACAGACCCGTCCCCCGCTGCGCCATCATCTCGGCGAGCAAGAGCGCCATCAGCAGCCCGTCGCGCTCGCGAACGTGTGACGGGATCCCGATGCCGCCTGACTCCTCGCCGCCGATGAGCACGTCTCCGGCGACCATCTCCTCGTAGATCCACTTGAAGCCGACCGGCGTCGTGACAGTCTCAAGACCGAGACGCGCGGCGAGACGGTCAACGACCACCGAGGTGGACAGCGTCTTGACGATGCGCCCGGTGCGGCCCTTGTCCTCGACGAGGTGCCGGGCGATGAGCGCGATGATGCGGTGCGGGCTCACGAACGCGCCCTGACCGTCGATGGCCCCGATGCGGTCCGCATCCCCATCGGTCACGAACGCGCCGTCATACCCCCCGCTGACCACCGCGTCGCGCGCAGCGTCGGTCCACGGCGGGATCGGCTCAGGGTGGAGCCCTCCGAATCCCGGGTTACGCTCGCTGTGCAGTTCGAGCACCTCGGCGCCCATGTCCCGAAGCACGTCGGCCAGGTACGACTGCCCGGCACCATAGAGCGGGTCGACGACGACGCGCAGGTCCGCTGCCCGGATGGCGTCGGCATCGACCGCGGCGCGCAATGCGTCGAGGTAGGGCTCGACCAGATCGACGACGTCGTAGCCGCCGCGCTCCGCAGGGGGCTCGGGCACGAGTTCCGCCTCCACGCGATCAGTGAACGTCACCGGAGAGGCGCCGCCGTCCGCCATGCGCAACTTGAAGCCGAGATACTCGCTGGGGTTGTGACTCGCGGTCAGCATGACGCCGCCGACCGCCTCGTCGTCATGCGCGACCGACCAGCACAGGGCGGGCGTGGGCAGGTAGCGGTCGGACACCTTGACGCGCAGCCCGTGTGCGGCGAGGACCTCGGCGGCCGCCGCGGCGAAGCTCGCGGCCTCGAAGCGTGTGTCGTAACCCACGAGCACGAGCCCGCCCGGGGCATCGGCTGCAAACACGCGGCCCGCCGCATCGGCTGCCCGCCTGAGGTTGTCGTAGGTGAAGTCGGCGCCTATGACCGCGCGCCAACCGTCAGTGCCGAAGCGGATGTCTGACCTCATGCCCCTAGCCCCTCTCCCCTACCTTCACGGGACGCGCGCGGGCGCCGGGTTTCCGCCGCCGACGCGCGTCACACCACTAGCGCCGCGCGAACGACTGCTCGAAGTTCGGTACCGGATTGCCCAGCACGCGGACGCGGTCATCGCGCACCTCGATATGGATGGCGTCTTGCTCAGAGTCCGCGACCATCGAGGCGTCCACCCGAAACGTTGCCACCAACTTCGAGCCGGAAGGACCGTCCGGGTAGATCGTGAGCTTGAGGTCCTTGCCGACCGCGCACGGACCGATGGCCAGCGTGTCGCCCTTCCCCGCCTTCGGCTTCACGCTCTTGCCCCCGAACTCGATGGTCGCATTCTTCGGCGAGTTGGCTTGCGTGTCATTCCACCACTTGATCCGGATGGTCTTTGGCGCAGTGCTCGGCGCGGTGCCGGAGCCGCCGGTGCCCGTAGACCCGCCGGTGTTGCCGCCTGTCGACCCACCAGCGGTGCCCGTCCCCTGCCCGCCCGGCTCCTCGGCTTGCCCGCCGGCGCCGGGATCAGAGGGCGTCTTGGGGTTAGCGGTACCCGTCGCGCTTGCTCCCGTGTCCCCGGTTGCGGTAGAGCCCTGGGATGCGCCGGGCTGCAGTCCCAGCTCGGGAGCGTCCGCTTCCTTCTTCCCGCATCCCGCAAGAGCGAGCACGAGGAGGAGCGCCATGAGCCCGGCGACGGCACGGGTGCGATGCTTGATGCGAGGGAACACGTGATGCCTCCAGTCGACACGTCTCAAACATGACAGGGCGGTGACCGACCCCACGCGACTGCATGGTACCATCGGCGGCCCTGGTCGACTGCGAAGCAAGCGCCTTGCCGTACCAGGTCGGTCGCCAGACTACGAGCGGTCGAAGAACTTCAGGCCGGGGACGGGATGCGGCATGCCCACTCCGAGGAAGTCGAAGTGCTCGCCGTAGTCCTTCATCATCTGCTGGAACGCCGAGAGCATGTAGCGACGCTTGAAGCCATCAGGCAGCGCGAGCACGTCCTTCATCTTCTTGGCGTAGAAGCTCATGTAGCATTTGCCGAGCGCGCGCGTCACCTCGTCAAGCGTCATCGCGTACGGTTCCACGATCGGGGTGGCAAGGTTGTACTTGGAGTAGTCCCACACGCGAATGCGGTCCTTGAACTCCTCGAAGATCGGCGTGAACGGCATCGGCGTGAGCACCGGGAATACCGCGATGTCGGGGTTGAGCTGGATAGCCACCTCGATGGTCTTCTCGATCGAGTCCCACGTCTCGGTCGGCGCACCGATCATGAACGATGCCTCGGTCATGATGTCGTGCTCGCGCGCAAGGTCGAGCGCGAGCTTGTTCGTGTGGATATCCGTGCCCTTGTTGAGGCTCTCAAGCATCTCGTCGGTGCTGGCCTCAGCTCCGAGGTAGAGGTGGATGATCCCCGCGTCGTGATACTTGTGCAGGATGTCGGCATCGCGAACGATGTCCTCGACGCGCGTCTCC
Organism: Coriobacteriia bacterium; assembly: GCA_034370385.1. NCBI lineage: Bacteria > Bacillati > Actinomycetota > Coriobacteriia > Coriobacteriia bacterium. Next base: position 28,688 of record JAXMKZ010000019.1, on the reverse strand, counting down.
ATGAGGAGCTTCACGGGCATCTGCTCGGCGATGATGAGGTCAAGCAACTGTTCCCAGCGCTCGCGGTCCTTGGTGGGGAACGGGTCGATGAGCGTGATGAACTCGACCTTGTACACATCGACGAGCTCGCGCATCTCTTCGATGACGAACTTCGGGTCACGCGCCCGCCACGTGCCACGCCAGAACTGGCGATGGCTGCAAAACGAGCATCCCATCATGCATCCGCGCGACGTGAGCATCGAGGCCATCCGGCCCCATGGCTCGATGTTGTAGTGATAGACATCCCAGTCAAGCAGGTGCCACGCCGGTACTATCGGGTTGAGATCTTCGATGTGCGGGCGCAGGGGCGTCGTGATGATCTCGGAGCCCCGAGCGAACGCTATGCCCTGCACAAATGAGGCGTCTCCATCGAGCGCGGTGGCCATGAGCTCGGGCAGAGTCACCTCAGCCTCGCCGCGCAACACGAAATCCACGCGGTTGGCCTCGTCGAGGAGGATCTCCTCGAAGAGGAAGGTGGGGTGAGGACCGCCGATGAGCGTGATGATGCCGGGGTCGACCTCTTTGGCAATCCGCAGAGCCTCGAGGGCAGCTGGCACCGTCGCCGTGCTGATGGCGCCCGTCACCGGGAGATAGTCAAGCGTCATCACGAAGTCCGGGCGGTACTCGCTGAGCTTCTCACGGATATCCTCAAACGTTCGACCGGTGTTCATCGCGTCGAAGATGAGCGCCTCGTGCCCGGCGTCTTGTGCGGCCTGCGCAAGGTAGGCGATATGCAGCGGCGGCCACGTACCGATGACCTGCACGCCCCAGCATGCGTAGGGCGGAATAACGAACATGATCTTGCCCATAGAGTGCGGACTCCTCGAGTGTCTCGGCGGCGCCAATCACGGACCGGGCGTGCGATACACTCCGCCGGCGCCGCGCTTCTGCACAGATGATACGCCCCCCGACCCGCCGCCGCACCCACTCCACGAGACCGACATAGCCCGCATGACGTAGAATTGGGCTCCCTCGGAGAGTGAAGGAGTGCGTGAGGCCCCTTGAGCCAGCTTCTCGACTCGCTATCACGCCTTGCTCAGGACCCTGCACGAAACCCCGGAGCGGTTGCCGCCGCAGTGACGATCGTCGTGCTGTTCGTGATCGTCCTCGTACTTGTGCTCATCGCCTTCGCGCTACCCAGGTCATCAGCCAGGCCCCACGCGCACAGCCGGCTAGCTGCGCGTTTGCGCCTCCCGCGCTGGCTGACCTTGAGTATCGTCGCCGGGCTCGCCCTTGCGGGCGCGGCAGGGTCAGTGGCGCTGTGGTACCACGGGACCTCCGCCAACGAGTACTGCACGCAGACATGCCACGCCATGGCCGTTCCCGCCGAGACGTGGATGCTCTCGGCGCACTCCGAGGTGAGCTGCGTGCGCTGCCACGAGGGACGGCCATGGGAGAGCTTCGGGCGCGGCCTGACGATGCGGACACACAGCCTCTACCTAGAGCTCACCGGGGCGCCGCCGCGAGGCGATCGGGTCCCTCCCGACAACTGCATGTCATGCCATGCCAACGTCATCGAGAAGCCGCTTGAGGCCCGTAACGGCGAGATATTCCTGCACGGTGAAGTCCTCACTGAGGATCCGGGCTGCACCCGCTGCCATGGCCCGCAGGGCCACGAGCCCCACAGACCGTAGCCCGCGCGCGATGGCTCGCGCGATCCGCTGCGCCCATGCCGCTGCACCACAAAAGAGGGGCGCCGCCCGAAGGCGACGCCCCATCACGTCTTACTTGGATGATCGGCTCTACCAGTTCAGACCCACACCGGCGCCGCCGCCGCTGACGTGGCAGCGCAGGCAGACACCGTCAGCCTGAGCGTCCACGGCGGCCGTCGGGGTCACCGAGGCGGCCGATGCGGCGCTCACGAGGAAGCGAGCACCCGGCGTGAAGTGCGGCCAGGCCGACGTGCGATACCCGCTGGCGTGGCACGACGCGCACTGCTCGGAGCCGAGCCACGCAACCTGCCCGGTGGTGCCGTCGGGGAAGTCATACGAGGCCGTGTCGCTCGTCATGACGTGCGCCGTGGCCAAGTTCGGTACGCCGCTCATGTCGGGGGTGCCCCCGGCCCAGTCGGCACCGTTGTAGTACTGGTTGCCCGTGCCGAGACCAGCGTCGTGGCACGCCGTACACCACTTGGTGAGCGCCGTGTCCGACGAATCCGTGGAGAGCGGAGCCTGCGCGAAGGAATCGTACTCGTTGCCCGTGAACGTCTTGCTGCCCACGAGCAGGCGGGACGTGAGATAGGCATTGTTCGTCATCTTGGTGGCGGCTGCGTGCACAGAGTGGCACGTGGTGCACTTCACACCGTAGTCGACACTGGCCACCTGAAACGTGTTGTGGGCGTTATCGTAGTCAGTACCGCTGTAGTTCGTGACCACGCCTTCGTACACCTGGGTGTAACCTCCGCCGCCACCGACGTGACAGTACGTACACGCGTCGGCCACCGAGCCGCGAAGAAGCAGCTCGCCGAACCCATCGGCGTTGTGGACCGCATGGCAGACCACGCACTTCTGTGTGGTGGTCGAGTAGCCACCGTGCGGAGAGGTGCCGTTCGCACCGCCCATGCTGTCCCAGGTCAGGTAGCCGGAGTCGCCCACGCTTGCGAAAGCCGGCAGCGCGAACGCAAGTGCCGCGATCGCTGCCACCGCGAAAAGAGCCCACGTCTTGCGAGAGATACCCATTGTTCCTCCACGCCCGTTGATTAATCTCAGTGTCGAGGTCACGCGTCTGCACGCTTCAGTGTACGGTCGAACGGCAGAACACGAAACCTCCACACACAACACTTTAGCAACCTGAATGCCACTGTACAAGCATTTCATCGGCGCCGAGCGCGTACAGCGTTAGACCGAATCGGTGAGCGGTGCACGGCGGCGCAGTAGTGCCCGCCCCGACCACAGTCCAAGCCCGATGGCAAGCAGCAGCAGCCCCAAGGGCACCGCAAGGTAGCGAAACGGGCTCGATGTCGCTCTCCACAGCGCTGCAGCACCCGGGTTGGCTGAGCCCGGGATGCGCACGATCTGCACGCGGTTGTTGTTCGTGTCGGCGATCGCGAACCAATCGCGTTGGGGATCGTAGTCAATCGATGTCGGGTAGAAGAACTCGCCTTCATTGCGGCCGAAATCACCGTAGACGGCCGTGACCTTGCCGGTCTTGGGGTCGACCACGGCCACCTCGAAGAGAAACGCGTCGACCACGATCAGCCGGCCCGCCGCATCAAAGACCAGGTCCTGCGGGAGGTCCCAGCGATGCCCCGGCACGGCGTCTGACGCGGAGCCGTCGGTGCCGGTCGCATCGCGGCTGGGCCCGCCCCGAGAGGCGAGGCCGCCGGGCACCACCCACTTGATGTCGCCATCCTGGGTGAAGGCCGAGATCCTCTTGTTGAAGGGCTCTGCCACGTAGATGAACCCGTCTTTGCCCGTGATGCCCTGATAGGCGTCGATCTGCCCGGGCTGCGGGCCTCGCTCCCCGAACCCAGCCAGTTTCGTCCCCTGCTTGTCGAAGACGAGCACCCGCCCGGTGTCGAGGACGTAGACCCGATCGTCGGTGACACCGACGCCGCGCGCCTGCACTTCAACGGGCCACTCGCGCACGTAGAGGCCTTGTGCATCGAAGACGATGATCTTGTTGGCCCAGCTATCGGCGATGTAGAGGTCGCCTTCAGCGTCGATGTCGATGGCCTCAGGCCGGATGAACTGACGGGGCCCGGTGCCACCCGCCCCGGTGTGGAGCAGGCGCCGGAACGTCCCGTCAGAGCGGAAGATCATGATGCGTGCGCGCATGGGGTCCGTGGCGTATACGTCGCCGTTCGGGGCGATCGCAACCGACGACGGCAGCTGGAGCTGCTCGTCAGGCGAGGGACCGAAGCCGTACATCGAACGCTCCCAGCGGAGCTCGTCTGCGGCCTGCTCCCCCTGGGGGGTTCCGCCTGGTTTGACGAGGTTGTAGAAGACGACGAGAAGGCCTGCAAGCAGCGCCAGCAGCAGCAGAATCGCGACGATGAGGATGATGCGGGCGCGTGACGGCGCGGCCGCTTCGATGGCATCTGCAGCCACGGTCACTCCTTCCCCAGATCGCGAAGCCCTTGGATCGCCCCCGCGAAGTCGGGCACGAACATGAGCGCCGCGCGGTAGGCCTGCTCGGCTTGCACCGCGTCACCCTTCTCTGCGTACAGGTCCCCAAGCTCCACCCAGATGTCGACCTGCCGGGAGTTCTCCTTGCTCGCGAGTTCGAGATCGGCGATTGCACCATTGATCTCTCCGATGTCCTTCTTGGCAAGGCCGCGCCCCCAGTAGACGAGCAGCAGACCATCGTCACCGATGTCGCCGGTGATACCGACCTTAGAGCGCTCCACACGAATGCGCTCACGGATCTTGAGTGCCTCCGTCAGCGCGCGGTCGTACTCCGTGACAGCCTCCCGGGAACGCCCCGAAAGCCGCAATACGTCGGCTTTGACCACGACGAGCGCATCGGCGTCATCAGCGGTCTTCGCGCGCTCGAGCGCCTCGAGTGCCTCCTCGTAGCGATCAGCTCCCGCGTACGCGTACGCCAGACGTGCCCATGCCGTCGCGCTCGTTCGATCCTCGGCTACCACCGACTCCGCGGTAGCCACATCACGTTCCGCCATCGTACGTGGGGCCTTGTTCAGCGACGACAGGTAGAAGTACAGCACGCCCGTCGTGGCCACCAGCGTGACAACCAGCGCCATGGCGAATACGAGTAGTGCGTGTACGAGGGGGTCGTTGGGTCGCTCGGCGCCCTCGCCGTCGTCAGCGGCCCACACATCATCGGGCTGGCCCGCTTCATCGTCGGCCCATACGGGCTCGTCGGCCCCGGCGTCAGCGGCGCGACTCAGCGGGCCCGTATCCGGCTGCTGCTTTGTCGTACTGTCCATCATCTCTCACCTTCGGCGGGCATTCGGGACTTGCGCACGCTGTTCCCGAAGCAAACGCCATGCTCACCCCGGCCCGCGCAATCGTACAAGGCTAGCACGGCGTCCTGACGCTCGGACCGACGTCCCACGTGTAGAGGTATGCACCATGAATCGAGTCGTAGACCAGGGGGACGCCAAGCAAGGAGAACACGATGACCGGCAGCGAGATGACCGCGACCCAAGCTGCTCGCCGACCCTTCCATCCCAGCGTCAGGCGCAGATGCAGGTAGATGGCATACACAGCCCAGGCGATGAGAGACCAGATCTCGATGGCATCCCAACCCCAGTAGCGCCCCCAGGCCTCGTTCGCCCAGATCGCGCCCGAGGCGATCATGACGCCCTGGAAGACGAATCCGGCTCCCACGAACCGATAGGTGAGGTCGTCGATGACCGGCTGCGAGGGCAGGCGTTCGAGCAAGCTGGCGAGGCGGCCACCATCGCGTCCGTAGTCGCGCATCAGAAAAGCCGCGGAGAGGGCGAATGCTGCCACATACGCCCCGTAGGCGAGGTTCGCGAAGATGACGTGGATGATGAGCCACAGGCTGGCGAGCGCACCGGTCACGGCCTCAGCCTCACGCGACACGAGCATCGAGCCACCCAAGATGAGCATCGCAACCGGCATGACAACCACGCCGACAGGCAGGAATCCCGGGTAGCGCCAGACGAGCCACACGAGAAACGCCACCGTCAGAAACGCCATGAGCGAGGCGACCTCGTAGAAGCCCAGATAGGGACCGTGTCCGACCCGCACCCACCGCGCTCCTATCGCGATGGCGTGCGCGATAAGCCCTGCCTGTGCCGCATGCAGCGCCACGCGCTCGAAGCGCTCGTTTCCAAACGTAACCGCGATCACGAAGCCCACGGTGGACGCCGCGTACAGGAACAGCGCAATCCAGACACAAGCGGTCTCTACGGCGATCATGCGTCTCCCTCCGGCGAGCTGAGCGACTGAAGCGCATCGCGCGCGGTCGCGTTGAACAGCGGGTCGACCCGCTTCGCGAGCACCACGACATCGGCGACCAACTCACCGTCGCCGGTAGTGCGGTGTACGGCGACAAGAGCCCTGGGTTGCACAAGGAGCGCAACCGCTGCGCCCAGTGCCGCGATAACGAAGAACACGTACACGAACGGAATGGTCGGGTCATGGACCACAAGCAGCCTGACGTATCGCGTGACGTCAACGACACGCAGCGAGAGTTCAGCATCGGGAAACGCTACGACATCCCCGGCCCGCATCACCTTGACGGGTGCCGTGGCCGAGCCCGGCACGCTCACCTCGACCCGAGGGTCGGCGGGCACATCGGCAACGAACTCGTCGCCCGCCGGATCGAGCGGAACAGCGAAACGAATGCGCGCGATGCCGGACTCCGGCGGCATGCCTTCCTCGATGCCCAGCCGTCCCGTGCCCCCGGTCGATGCGATGTCGATCAGGAAGTTGCGGCGACCGATCTCGGCGCCACTCGTCGACTCAAGCGCCGCGACGACGGCCAGCCCCCACTGCTCACGATGGACGTACAGACCCCCGTGTACGAGCGGGCTGTTGGGGAAGACGAGCCCCTGAGCGACGACGCTCTGTCCCTCAGACAGTCGGACCAGCGGTGTGTGTCCGAGATCGACGCCGTCTTCCACTGACCCGATAGCCATCTCGGGTACCGAGATGGTGTAGCCGCTGGCAGGCTCGGCAGGCCCCAGCGGACCGCGATCGATGCGTCCATAGGAGCCCACGCCGTCCGTCACAGAGTGCCCGACCGGTATCCCGACGACACCTTCCCACTTGACCGCCTGACCCACCGCCGCTACGACGAACAGGCCCACGAGCGCCCAGTGGAACACCGGACTGCCCCACGCCGCCCAGAGCCGACGCGTGCCGCGCAGCCCATCCTCATCTGCGACCACCCGCAGCTTCAGTTCACGGGCGACCGACGCCACGCGATCCATGGCGAGGTGTCCGTCGGCGGATGCCACCGTGAACTGCGGTGACGCCTCCACTCTGCGCGCCAGCGGCGCGGGGATAGCGCGCGTGAGTGCGACGAGCCTCGCGGTGGAAGCCGTCCGATCCCCTGCACACACGGCAGTCGACAGGAGAAGAACGGCGGCGGGAAGCACGAACAGGGGCGACCAATACGCGTTGTCGAGGCCGAGCATGCTCACCAGGCCGCCCAGAACGGGGCGCGCCGCCAACCAGACATCAACCTCGGCGTCGGTGAGGGCCCCGCGCTGCGGTACGACCGTCAACACGGCGACGTAGGCGACAAGGTATGCCATGAGCCCCGCAGCAAGCCGCGGAGAGCGCAGGCGGCCAAGAATCTGGCGAATCACTCCGCCTCCGGTGACACCGGTTCGTCGAGCAGTTTCGCCCTTACCTTGTCTACGAGCCAACGTCCGTCGTCTTGCCGCACCACGGTGTACGTTATCTCGTACGACGCCTCAAGGGGCGCCGTGAGATAGCTCTGCTTCTGAGGATCGATGTAGCGATACAGCCAGTACTCCGATCCAGCGAGCGTGACGGTGCCTTCGCTGCTGGGCTTCACCCGTTCATAGTCGGAGCGCTGCAAGTGCTGCTCGATCGCCCGGCCTTCCATGAGGTTGTACTGCACATAGGAGTCGACCCGCACCTCCTCGTTGGGGGTGAAGGTCCGTGTGGCGACATCTGAGTCGAGCACACGGTACGCGTAGCCTATCCAGTCGGCGTAGCTGCGTACCGCCGCTTCCGGGTTCGTGAGGATCGGCTCGGAAGGCACGACGGGCGGAATCGCAGCGTCGCTGACCGTTACACCAGGGTCGCTTGAGCAGCCGGTAAGGAGTGCTAGGGCGAGCGTGACGGTGAAGGTCAGTATCAGTAGTCGCACAGTCACGGGCCCTCCATCAGATCGCTGCATCGAGCCTCTCTTCCGCAGAATGCATCGCCAGCGTAACGCATCAGCCCCTGCACACGTCGCGTGCGATAGCGGGGCCCGGCCGCCTCACGGTGACCGGGCCCCCTTCTGCTTGGTCAGGACTACCGTGCGGACCTAGGGCACCGTGTCCGCGCCACTGTGGCTTCTGCAACCCGTCGAGGCGCAGTTGCCGCTACTGTTGAATGTGGCTGAGGCGTTTCCGCCCGTACCCGCGGTCCAGCCACGGAGAGATGATCCGGTTGCCGTGCCCGGGTTGATGACGTAGGGCGTGCCGGCATCACGGGTGTAGTTCACAAGCAGCTTCGGGCGCTTCCATGCGTGCGGGATAGCGACGTGACACGCGATACACCTGTTCGTCCTGCCGCTCCCGACGTGTCCGCTGTTGCTGCGATGCGCGGAGGCGGTCGCAGTGCCCAGGTTGATGTCGTGGCACCTGTTACAGATGAGCGTGTTGTTCACGATCAGGTTGTTGGTCTGGTCGACCCAACGGGTCGTGAAGCCGTCAAGCATGCTGATGTTGGTGGCCGCGCCCTGTGGACCCTCAAGGCTTGCGGTCGACTCGCCGTGGCAGTCCGAGCAGTGGACGTTCATCGTAGTGGTGAGCGCCGTCCCGCCCGCCTTCAGCGGAATCGCGGTGCCGGCCGTACCATCCGGTCCGACGATTGTCGCCCTGAGCAGACCTGCGGCGTTCGTTTGCCCAGGTGCGGCAGTGAAGTTGTTGAAGTTGAACTGCGTGCGTCCCGCACCGCTGGCCATGTACCACCTCGTAGCGTCCCACCAGCGCTGTTGCCCAGCTGTGCCGGAGTCTGGGTCGAACACGTTCGTGTAGGAGCCGGAACGGTGACCCGAGACGCTCGTCGTATTGCTGAACTCGGTCGCAACGTTCGCACCCCTGAGCGGCTGCCCCGTCCTCCATGAGGTCGAGACGCCGGCGTGCCCAAGGCTCGCCATGCCGGCGGTGCCCGTGTGGCACTGGCCGCATGTCAGCGTTCTGCTCGCGATGGGCGTGCTGGCGTCGTTCGCCAGATTCTTGATTGTCGTGTTGGCAGACGCATGGCAGGTGGCGCACGTCATGATGCCGTCGGAGGCCATGCCGGGAGCGCGGTACGGACGCGGCTCGGTCTCACTCAGACCCACACCGTGGTTCCAGTGCAGGTTCTTCGAGTGGCACGTGCCCACGCACGAGTCGAACGAGAAGCCCGTGAGCAGTACCTCCGTGCGCGTTCCGCCTACGGACAGGTCGTGGACGGTGTTGTGGTGGTTGACGGAGGTGTGGCAGTCCTGGCACTCGCCCCGTGTCGGGAAGCCCTGGTTGTGGCAGGCTCCGGTCGCACCAGTGGCGCAGCCGCCTTCCATCGTGCCTGAGAACGTGCGGTTCGAACCGTTCATCTCGAGAGTGTCGACACGACCGTACTCGCCGGTGGTGTTGAACGTACCGCGGAAGCGGATCCACACGTTGCTGGACCTGGGCACGTTGAGCCACGGGGTCTGAGTCCACGTGAGGGCGTCGGTGTTCCGTCTCCAGAGCTCGGTGTAGGGACCGGCGGCCGACACCGTGGAGTACTCGGCGACCAAGAAGTCACTGGTGTCGCCGACGTTGACCTGGTACCAGAAGCGGAACAGTCCGCCGCCGCTGTAGTTCTGGGTGTTGAACGCCGCCGTCCGGTAGAAGTTGTACTCGGTACGCGTGGTGTTCACGCCGATCTGCGGTGCGGCACCGGTACCGCCCTGTGCGGAGCCGGTCTGGTTGGTGACGTAGGTCGCGTCAGAGCGCGTCCACGTGCCGGGCCACGTCGTGGTGGTGCCGAAGGTCTCCGTTCCCAGCACGGTACCCGGCGTGTAGGTCATGCCTGCGCCCGTGCTGTCGCCCCAGTTGTGCTTCTGCGTCAGGTCGTACGGGTCGACGAGCGCAGTGCCGTCGATCGCGGGCTTGTACTGGTGGCAGCCCAGTATGCAGGTGTCGCTGGTCTTGGAGGCCCTGTGACCGAACTGAGGATGCCCGACCGCCCAGTTCGGGTGACAGGTGTCGCACTGAGCACCGATGCCCGCAAGCTTCGGCGTCGAGGCTGTCAGGCTCAGGTCGCCGGGGTCCGGAGCCCCATGGACATCGACGCGACCTGTGTTGAGGTGACAGACGTCGCACGGATCGGTGGGGGTGCTGGCGGCGTACTCGCGCTCGCCAGCCCATATCTGGAACGTGTTGTTGCGGGCCGCACCCGTGGTCGTGCCGCGGTTGCTGCTTATGTAGAGGTCGACGACCTGGGTCCCGGAGTACGCGGTGGTGTCCAGATAGTTCAGTGCGACGCCGGCCGGATCGGTTCCACCTTGGCTGTAGTCCCACCAGCGCTGGACAGAGGTCGTACTGTAGCTGCCGCTCGCGATCACGGCAGCGCCGATCTGAACACGGAAGCTCAGGGTCCGCGCCGTCGAGTCCGCGCAGTACAGGTTGAGCCGGACACGCATCTTGTCGATCTCATCGAGGTTGAGCGTCAGGCTCTTGACCTTGTAGAAGGTGCCAGCCGTCGTTCCACCCTGGACCGTCGAGAGGTTCTCGCGGGTGGGGTTCGTCGGCCACACGTAGTTGCCGGTGAACGCACCCGGAATCTCGTACTTGTCGTGCTCGGCGATGATGTTGGCCGAGTGGCAGTCACCGAAGCTGCACGTGAACCCGCTCACATCGGCCGTGTGCAGTGTCTCAAGGTTTCCGCGCGCCACCGAGGCGTCGAACACGTCGTTGATGATCGTCGCGGTACCCGCGCCCTTCCACACGTACAGGCGTACGGGCTGGTTACCGGTCAGACCCGCTACCGGGATGTTGCGGAACTCAAACTTCTTGCGGTTCGGGTCCATCGCCGTCGTATTCACCGTCTGCGTGTAGAACGGCGAGCCCAGCGTACCGATCTCGAGGCGCGCATTCGCGGTGACCGCGTTGTCAGTGGTGGCCAGGTCGAAGAACACGTCCGCTGTCGCCATGCCGGTGAAGTTGAGCGTGAGCGTCTTAGCCAGGTTGGTGTTCGACGTCGAGGTCGTCGTGTACGGCGTCTTGTTGTCGGTGTGACCGTAGTGGTCCACGTGGCACTGCGAGCAGTTCGCGGTCTTGGTGCCCTTGGGATCGAATACACGTGAGCCCGAGTCGTGGCACGTGTTGCAGCCCACGCCGCCGTTCGTGGCGTTGCGGTGAAGCTGGTCGGGACCGGACGGGCTCTCGGCGTCGATGCTCGGGGTCGTGTTGAACGTGCCGGTCCGCGTGTAGTCAGCACGGTAGGCCAGGTGGCAGCGGCCACAGTTCTTCCAGCTGTTCTCGTCGGTGGTCTGGTGCTTTGCGGCGTTGAAGCCGTGATTGCCGTCGAGGTAGCCGTTGTGGCAGCTGTTCGTACCACCGCATGAGCGAGCGGACACGGCCGTCGGCATCTGCGTGTTCAGCGCATGGCAGCCCGTGATCTGGCAGCCGTTCGGACGCTCCGAGTGGATGTCGCCCAGTTCAAGCGTGGTCATCGTCGGGTGACAGGCGGGGTCGCATGTGTTGCCCGCGATCGGCACGCCGAGGTGGTTGGTCGAGTAGCGCGAGTGCATGTTCGGGATCTTGACCGCCGATGCACCGGAGGTGTGGCAATCGGTGCACAAGTCAGACGTCCAGCCGACCTTGACCTGTGTCGGGGACACGTTGGTGGCGAGCGCCGAGTTGTGGCAGCTCGTGCACGTGTTCGTCCAGCCGGTCATCGCCGTCGGGTGAGAGTTCGTCAGGCCGGCCGAGTGGCAGTCGGCGCAGGTGTTCTTCGCCGCGGTGCCCACCGTTCCGGTCATGCCTGTCGCCACGTGCTTGGCATCGTTACCGTTGACCACGTCGCCGCGGCCTATGCGGTGGAAACCGCTTGCCGGGCTGTACAGATCCGAGGTGTGGCAACCGCTGGCCTGACCACAGCGCTTCTCGCCTGGTGCATAGCGGACGTTGGTCGCCGTGCCGATCATGGCACTCGTCCAAGAAGCCGCACCGGCGCGATCGTGGCAGCGCAGGCAGCTTGTGTGGATATTGGTGTTGATCGCATTGACGACGCCGACACGGCTAAGGTCCGTCCCGTTGTGACAGCCAACACCCGATGCGGCGCATCCGGCGTTCGCCTCGGTGCTGTGAGCAGTGACGTTCTCGTTGGCGTGAATGGCCAGTCCGCCGGTGTGGCAGGCAGCGCATGCGGATGTCGTGTCCTTTGCGCTCCAGCTGTTGCCGACCGCGGTGGTCGCAGCTGCATTGTTGTGGCAGTTGCGGCAGACGTTGGTCGCGTTCGTGCTCTTCGCCGAGGTGCTCAGGCTGTGCTCGAGCGTGAGGCTGGAGCCGCTGGTACGGATGTCGTGGCACGAGCCGCACGCGACGCTGAACTGCGTTGCGTTGGCCTGCGTGAGCGTGGTCGGCTGGTGCTTCGCCGCGTCACCGCCACCAAGCAGGTGCGTGTGCGTATCCATCGTGTAGGTGTTGTGGCAGGTGCCGCCCACGCCGCACGACTTCGGCGCTGACGTCATGACCTTGTTCACCGCGTCATGGCAGCCGGTGACCTGGCAGCCGTTGGTGAGCGTCTTGCCGTGGAGCACGGCGAGATCGTAGGTGGTGTGGCAGTTCGTGCCGCTGGCGCCGCACCCGAGCGGCGAGGTGCCGTCGTGGGTGCCCGCAGCGTAGCGTGAGTGCATGTTCGGGATCTTGACGGCTGAGGCTCCCGTGGTGTGGCAGTCGCCGCAATCGTCGGTGGTCCAGTTGCCCTTGACCTGGTTGGCGGCCACGCTGCCCGAGATGGTCGAGTTGTGGCAGCCCGTGCAGGTATTGGCCCAGCCCGTGAGCGCCGTGGCGTGCGCGGTGTTGAGCTGACCGCTGTGGCAGTTGGCGCAGGTGGCGCTCGCGACACCGGACGTCATCGTCCCGGTCATCACCGTGTCGGTGTGCTTGGCGTCGTTACCGTTGACCACGTCACCGCGGCCGATGCGGTGGAAGCCGCTCGCCGGGCTGTAGGACGCCGAGGTGTGGCAGCCGGTCGCCCCACCGCAGGTCTTCACGGTCGGGTTGTACGCCATGTTGCCAGCGGTACCGATCATCGCGGTCGACCAGCTGGCCGAACCGGTGCGCGAGTGGCACCGCAGGCAGCTGTTGTGGATGACGGTGTTGGCCGCGGTCGCGGTCGTGCCGACCGAGCTCAGATCGGCGCTGTTATGGCAGCCGATACCGGTTGAGGCGCAGCCGGCGTTTGCCGTGGTGTGGGCCGCCGAGTTCGCGTCGGCGTGGATTGCAAGCCCGCCGGTATGACACGCGGAGCAAGCGGACGTCGTGTCCTTCGCGCTCCAGCTGTTGCCGACGGCCGTGGTAGCGGCCGCGTTGTTGTGGCAGTTCATGCAGACGTTCGTGGGGTTCGTGCTCTTCGCAGAGGTGCTGAGCGAGTGCTCGAGCGTGAGCGAAGAGTTGCTGTTGCGGATGTCGTGGCAGGAGCCGCACGCGGTTCCGTAGTAGGTGGTGGCGTTGGCCTGCGTCAGCGCGGTCGGCTGATGCTTCGCAGCGTCTCCGTTGTGGAGGTGCGAGTTCTTCGTGTACGCGGTGTGGCATGCGCCACCGGTGCCGCACGACTTGAGCGTCGGCAGAGCCGCCTGCGTCGTGTAGACGTGGCAACCAGTCAGGTTGCAGCCGCCCGCGGCGTCCTTGTGAAGCGCGTGCAGGTCCGTGGAGTTGTGGCAGTTGATGCCCGTCGACCCGCAGGTCGTGGTGACCTCCGCGACGACAGGCGCGTTGCCATGCTGGACCCTTGAGGCGCCCAGCACGCCGACGGCGTGGCAGTCCGCGCACGCATTGGTCGACCAGTTGGCCGTCTTGACCTGGGAGATCACGTTGATGTTGTACTCGTGGCACTCCTGGCAGGTGACGTAGGTGCCCTTGGTGGTCGATGAGAAGCCCGTACGGGCGGCGCCGTGAGCGTCCTTCAGGCTCAGGCTGTGGCAAGAGGAGCACGGGGCCCCGGCGGTGCCGCCGGCGGTGACGGTGGTCAGTCCCGATGTGGCCGTATGCAGCGCGCCGGGGTAGTGCCCCGCGGGCGTCAGGCCGGATAGGGGCATGTCGTCGACTGTCGGCCCGAAGGCGGTCGAATCGTGGCAGCGGACACAGTCCGTGCCCGAACCCGCGTCACGGAACGACTGGTTGAACGCTGCGTTTCCGTGGCAGATGTCCGTCGCGGTGCAGCCTGCGGTCCTGGTCGAATGGAACTCGTCCACGCCGTTACGCGTGCCGATGGTGCCGTGGCAGCCGGCGCCGGAACCGGCACAACCGGACTCGCCGCCGACGGTCTCGCTCGTAGTCTGCGTGTAGTCGCTCACCGCGGTGTAGCCGTGGGCAGATGCCGCCCCGTGGTTGTCGTGGGTCTTGTCCTGGTGACAGCCTGTTCCCCCGCTACCGCAGGTCTTAGATGCAGACTGCATCTCCTTGTTGACGGCGTCGTGGCAACCCGCAGCGTCGCAGCCGGCTGTCGAACCGTTGCTCGTCACGGAGTTGTTGTGCAGGGCACGCAGGTCGCGCGTGTTGCCGTGACACGCAGCACTCCATGTGCAGCCAGACGCCTCTGCGCCCGTGTGGCCCGTGGTGTACTCCGTATGCTTCGCCGGGCCGTTTGGTGCGCCGTGGCACTCCTCACAGCTCTTGGCCGGCCAACCGGTCGTCTTGACGACGTTGACCGAGTTCACCGGCGTCGTGGAGTTGTGGCAGGAAAGACAAGTCGGTGCCGTCCAGCCCAGATTGCCGGTGATCGCCGGCGCGTGGGCAGCTTCGAGGCCCGCGCTGTGGCAGTCGGCGCAGGTGTTGGCGCCGCCCGCGTTGTAGGTGGCGTCGAGCACCGTCGTCATCGCAGCGGCCGTGTGCGTGGCCTCGTTACCGGTGATGCCAGCGCCGTGACTCGTGTTCGTGTAGCCGGTGTGGCAGCTTGTCGCGCCGCCACAGCCCTTCGCGGTCGGGCGATGAGCCTGGATGGCGTAGTTGTGGCAGCCGGTCAGGTTGCAGCCGGCGGCATCCTTATGCAGCGCGTGAAGGTCGGTTGAGTTGTGGCACCCAGAACCGGTCGACCCGCAGGTCGAGCCGACTTCGGCCACGGCGACAGGCGTCGCCGCGTGATCATGGGGCGAGGAGCTGAGTGCGCTGTGGCAGTCGGCGCAGGTGTTGTTCGTCCAGTTCGCGACGACCTGTGCGTAGCCGAACGAGCGCGTATCCCCGTGGCACTCACCGCACGCCAACGCAGAGCCGTACGGGCTACCCGCGATCGTGATGCTCGAGTGCTGATTCTTCAGGCCGTTCGAGGATCCGCCGACGGTCGGAGCGTGGCAGTTGGTGCAGGTAGCGCTCGCGCTACCGCCCGCGTTGATGGGGGTGGTCATGCCGACAGCGGTGTGTGTGGTTTCAGAGTAGTGCCCGCCGGATGCAGGCGCGGCGGTGAGGTTCGTCCGAGCGGCCGCGCCGGTGAAGCCTCCGGACGAGCGGTGGCACTCTTGGCAGTCGGTGGGCAGGATCCCGGTGAACGCGGCCTTGCTCGGGCTGTTGTGGCACGTCCCCCCGAAGCACGAGGCACCGGTCACCGGATGGTGGTCGTCACCGAAGTCGGCGGTAGAGTTCGCGCCGGCGTTGTGGCAACCGGTCTGGTTCGTGCAGCCGGTCTCGGTGGCGCCGTTGTAGTAGCTGACGGATGAGAACGAGTGGCTGAAGGTAGACGTATGAGACGACGTGTAACTGGCGTGACAACCGCTCGGTGACGTCGAGCCGCACGAGTTCGCGTAGTTCTTGGTAGGACGCCTGTCGAGTGTGTCGTGGCATCCGATGACGTTGCAGCCCTTGTCTGGCCGCGGCGTGCCGCCCTGGCTCGCAAGGTGAAGCTGCCACAGGTCGTTCGAGTTGTGGCAACCCGAGCCCGTTCCGGCACACCCGTTGTTGGCGACGAGGTGCGGCGTCATGGTGCTGTCGTGGCTCTGCTGGGCGCTGTAGTCATGGCAGTCGGCGCACTTGCGGCTGGTCCAACCGCTGCTGGCTACGGCGATCGAGTTGTACGCCGTGTCCATGTGGCAGCCGAGACCGCCGGCACCGCCGGTAGCGCACCCCACAGCGGGCGAGTCGGCGTGGGCCGGAATCAGCTGGCTACTGTGGCACAGGGCGCACTCGACGCCGCCGTCATCGGTACCGGCAGAAGCTTGGTATGCGCGCGTGAACGGCTTGCCGGTGTCGGAGGCGAGATGCGAACCGGCATCCTTGATCGCGTGGGTGTCAATGGCTGCGTAGCCGCCGGAGTGACATGAGGTCGGACCCTGCGAACACGTGCGGTTCGTCTCGAGCTTGGCGGGGGTGTGGCAGACCAGACACCCGTTGGTGTCCACCTTGCCGTTGCCCGGGATCGAGTTGTTGTGCACGGCGCGCAGGTCGGTGCCGTGGCAACCGGAGCACGCCGGGCTCTGGCCACTGGCGTTGGCCGCGTGTGACGGCACGACGAGGTTGTGCACAGGGCGGGCCACCGGAGACGACGAAACCGAGTGGCAGTAGGTGTTGAACTCAGGGTCGCTACACCCGTTCGCAACGTCATAGGTGCCCGTCCAAACCGTCGGATACGGCGTGCGAAGGGTAATGAGCGTGGCCTCGGTGCCGGGGTTGGAGTGCGGGTGGCACACGCTGCAGGAGTCCGGGAAGGTCCCGACATTCGCATTGGTCGGGCGGCGGTGCTCGAGGCGCATGGAGGACTGGTGGCACTGGTTACACGAGTAGGTGCCGTAGCCAGTGTTCCACGTGTTGCTGGCGCTGATGGTCTGGGTGAGGTCATGCGAGAAGGTGAGATCGACCGGATGCTCGCCGCCATGGCCGTCGTCGCCCTGGGGCGGGTGGCACGAGGCGCAGTCGGGGACTGCTGTATCGGTCACATCGCCGTAGATGGCGATATGGTCGACCGACACGAACGTGCCGCGCGACAAGGGCTCCTTCGTTCCGGTCACGCGCACGGTGACGGTATGCGTTCCCGGTCCGAGGTCAGCGCTCGTCCACAGAGGACGCTGGCGCTGCGTGGTGCCGTTGTACGCGGTGAAGGTCGCTACCGACGAGCCGTTGATGAGGACTTCGCCGACACCACGGTACTGGTCCTTCGTGCCGTAGATGCTCACGCGCTCCCCGCTGAATGTCCACGTGAGCTGGGCACCGGGAGCGTTGGAGTTGCGCTCGCGCTGCATCGTGTGGACGGTGCCGGTGAGGAAGCTCCACGTGCCCGATGCGGAGAGCGCCGGCGTGATGAAGCGGAGTTCAGCATTGGCGACCGAGTAGACATCCATATAGTCCGGGCTCGACGTGCGCACGGCATTCGTGTCGTGGCAGCCCACCGCACCGCAGGTCACGGGGTAGTCGGAAAGCATCGTGTCCTCGCCCTGCGCCGCCGTGACGCCGATCGAGACGTCGCCCACCCACGGGACGATCGGCGTGCTGGTGGGTACGTCGCCATGGTTGGCATGAGTGGCGTCGGGAGCGGGGGTCCCGTTGTGACACGCGGTACACGCCGCCGTGGCGTGGCAGCTGCCGCACTTGCTGTTCTCTGTTGAGACACCTGCTGGCCATCGGGGGTTGGAGTGGATGGCATGCAGGACGAACGAGGGCAAGAGCTTGGAGTCGGCGGAGGCGAACGCGCCAGCCGAATCGAGGTAGGTGGGAATGTGCGCTGC
Organism: Coriobacteriia bacterium; assembly: GCA_034370385.1. Lineage (NCBI taxonomy): Bacteria > Bacillati > Actinomycetota > Coriobacteriia > Coriobacteriia bacterium. The sequence goes on along the minus strand of JAXMKZ010000019.1, from coordinate 11,129 downwards.
AAGCGATGCGCCCCAACCGGGGTGGCACATCGCTGAGCAGTTGCCGGTGGCGTAGTGATTCGGGTGTGTGCCTACCAACGAATCGAGGTGGCACTTCTGGCATGCGGTCTCTCGGTTCACGGGCCCGACCCTGAACCGGGCATCGTTAACCAGGGAGTCCTCACCGTGGCACAACGCGCACTCCGCGTTGGTATGGATTGCTGAGGCACCAAGCGGCACCACCAACGCCCACGCCATCGCAGCGGCCAGTACCGCCACCAGGACCCACGTCCGTCGAGACATACCTACCAACCCCACCTCGGTCCGGCAACCGATAGTCACACGCACGTACAGGACTTCGTTCGGTGTCGCCAAGCGCTGCCCAGCGCCGTGCGATACCCGCGCACCTATGCGCGAGGCGACCCCCGGATGGAGGCCTCCAATTGCAGTATCGGCAGGTTGCCGGGATTGTTCAAGATGAATTTTTAGGAATTGTAAGCCGCTGAACGATGATTATGTGACGAACGGCGGCCTACTTGGTGACGAAGGTCACACGGTACTACCGGTAGGGGTATTCGGCATCCCTTGAAGGCGCTACAGCTGCTGCGTCAACGTGCCCGCGCACGCGCACGTCACCGGAGCGAGAACGCACGTCCACAGATCAGCTGAAGTACTCCGAGTGGAGCGAGCCGCCCACCAACGACGTGAAGAACAGCGCGACGACGGCGATGACGAAGCTCGCGATGAGCAACGCGGCAGCCGCACGTCCCTTCAGGCCCCACGAGCGCCGGAGGTGCAGGTAGATGCGATAGCGGGACCCGGCCGCCTCACGGTGACCGGGCCCCCTCTTGCCTTGTCAGGACTACCGTGCGGACCTAGGGCACCGTGTCCGCGCCACTGTGGCTTCTGCAACCCGTCGAAGCGCAGTTGGCGGAGTTGTCAAACGTTGTCGACGCGAGGCCAGGGCTCTCCGGACTCCAGCCGCGGAGAGACGATCCGGTTGCAGTGCCCGGGTTGATGACGTAGGGCGTGCCAGCATCACGGTTGTAGTTCACAAGCAGCTTCGGTCGCTTCCACGCATGCGGGATAGCGACGTGACATGCGATACACCTGTGCGGTCGTCCGCTCCCGACGTGACCGTTGTTGCTGCGGTGCGCGGACCTCGTATTGGTACCAAGGTTGATGTCGTGGCACCTGTTGCAGATGAGGGTGTTCTCCACGATCAGGTTGTTGGGCTGAGTGACCCAGGGGAACGTGAAGTCGTCAAGCATCGCTATGCTGGTCGCGGCACCCTGCGGACCTTGCATGTTGCCGGTCGACTCCCCGTGGCAGTCAGAACAGTGGACGCTCATGGTCGTTGACAGAGCCGTGCCTCCGGCCTTGAGCGGAACCGCAGTGCCGGCAGTACCGTCGGGACCGACGACTGTGGCCCGCAGGAGCGCCTTCGCGTTTGTCTGACCGGGAGCAGCGGTGAAGTTGTCAAAGGTGAACACCGTGCCGATGGTGCCACCGATGTACCAGCGATTAGTATCCCAACGATACTGGTTCGTGGAAGGCATCGCCGTCGTGAACGGCGCCACGCGGTGACCCGAGACGCTCGTGGCGTTGCTGAACTCCGTCGCTAGGTTCGCACCCTTCAGCGGCTGCACCGGCCTCCACGAGGTCGAGACACCAGCATGCCCAAGGCTCGCCATGCCGGCGGAGCCCGTGTGGCACTGAGCGCACATGAGCGTCCCGCTCGCGATGGGCGTGCTGGCATCGTTGGAGAGGTTCCTGATGGTCGCGTTGGCTGATGCATGGCAGGTGGCGCACGTCATGATGCCGTCGGAGCCCATGCCGGGAGCGCGATACGGACGCGGGTCGGTCTCGGCAAGTCCCACACCGTGGTTCCAGTGCAGGTTCTTCGTGTGGCAGGTGCCCACGCAGGAGTCGAACGAGAAGCCGGTAGCCAGCGCTTGTGTGCGGGTGCCTCCCACCGACAGGTCGTGGATGGTGTCGTGGTGGTTGACGGCGGTGTGGCAGTCCTGGCACTCGCCGCGCGCCGGGTAACCCTGGTTGTGACAGGCCCCCGTCGAACCGGTGGCGCAGCCGCCTTCCATGGTGCCTGAGAACGAACGGTTCGAACCGGTCATCTCGAGGTCGTCGACACGACCGTACTCGCCGGCGGTGTTGAACGTACCGCGGAAGCGGATCCACACGTTGCTGGACCTGGGCACGTGGAGCCACGGGGTCTGAGTCCATGTGAGGGCGTCGGTGTCCCGTCTCCACAGCTCGGTGTAGGGACCGGCGGCGGATACCGTGGAGTACTCGGCGACCAAGAAGTCCTCTATGGTGCCGACGTTTACCTGGTACCAGAAGCGGAGCAGTCCGCCGCCGCTGTAGTTCTGGGTGTTGAACGCCGCGTTCCGATAGAAGTTGTACTCGGTACGCGTCGTGTTCACGCCGATCTGCGGTGCCGCACCGCTACGTGCGCTGCCCGTTTGGTTGGTGACGTAGGTCGCGTCAGAGCGCGTCCACGTGCCGGGCCACGTCGTGGTGGTGCCGAAGTTCTCGGTCCCAAGGACGGTACCCGGGGTGTAGGTCATGCCTGCGCCCGTGTTGTCGCCCCAGTCGTGCTTCTGTGTCAGATCGTACGGGTCGGCGAGCGCAGCGCCGTCGATCGCGGGCTTGTACTGGTGGCAGCCCAGTATGCAGGTGTCGCTGGCCTTGGAGGCCCTGTGGCCGAACTCAGGATGCCCGACCGCCCAGTCCGGGTGGCAGGTGTCGCACTGCGGACCGATACCGGTGAGCTTCGGCGTAGAGGGCGTCAGGTTCAGATCACCCGGCTGGGGAGCACCGTGATTGTCGATGCGACCCGTGTTGAGGTGGCACACGTCACAGGGGTCAGTAGGCGTGCTGGGCAGGTACTCACGCTCGCCGCTCCAGACCTGGAAGGTGCTGTTTTGTGCAGCGCCCCTGGTCGTGGCGGAGTCGGTCGCGATCCACAGCTCGATCGCCTGGAAGCCCGAGTAGCCGGTTGTATCGATGTAGTCCAGCGCGCCGCCGCTAGGATTGGTGCCCCCCTGGCGGTAGTCCCACCAGCGCTGAGTCTGGTTCCCGAAGTAGCTGCCGCTGGCGAGCACATTGGCACCGATACGCACCTCGAAGGATATGGTCCGGCTCCACCTGTCTCCGTGGTACAGGTTGAGACGCACGCCGATCTTGTCGATCTCGTCCAGATCCAGCGTCAGGCTCTTCACCTTGCGGGGCGCGGTCGAGACCGCTTGTACCGCCGAGAGGTTCTCGCGGGTCGGGTTGGCCGGCCAGACATAGCCACCGGTCCACGCTCCCGGGATCTCGTACTTGTCGTGCTCGGCGATGATGTTGGCCGAGTGGCAGTCACCGAAGCTGCAGGAGAACCCGCTGACGTCGGCGGTATGGATCGCTTCGTGGGTACTGCGGCTGACCGATGCATCGAAGACGTCGTTGATGATGGTCGCGGTACCCGCGCCCTTCCACACGTACAGGCGGATCTGCTGGTTGCCGGTGCGGCCGGCCGCGTTGATCCCACGGAACGAGAACTTCTTGCGGTTCGGATCCATCGACGTGGTGTTCACCGTCTGCGTGTAGAACGGCGTGCCCACCGGACCGATCTCGAGGCGCGCGTTCGCGGTGACTGCGTTGTCGGTCGTGGCGAGGTCGAAGAAGACATCCGCCGTCGCCATGCCGGTGAAGTCGAGCGTGATCGTCTTGGCCAGGTTGGTGTTCGACGTCGACGTCGTCGTGTACGGCGTTACGTTGACATCGTGGCTGTAGTGGTCCACGTGGCACTGCGAGCAGTTAGCGGTCTTCACGCCCTTCGGGTCGTAGACGCGCGAGGCGGGATCGTGACAGGTGCTGCAGCCCGTGCCACCGTTGGCGGCGTTGCGGTGCGCACGGTCAGGACCGGACGGTGTCTCGGCGTCGATGCTCAGATTGCCGTTGAAGGTACCGGTGCGTGTGTAATCGGCGCGGTAGCCGAGGTGGCAGCGGCCGCAGTTCTTCCAGCTGTTCTCGTCGGTCGTCGTATGAGACGCCGCGTTGAAGCCGTGGTTACCGTCGAGGTAGCCGTTGTGGCAGCTGTTGGTGCCACCGCAAGAACGCGCGGTGACGGCGGTGGGCATCTGCTTGTCAATGGCATGGCAGCCGGTGATTGCGCAACCCGCGGGTCGCGCGTCGTGGATGTCGCCCAGATCCAGTGTCGTGTAGCTGGGGTGACAGGCGGGGTCGCAGGTGTTGCCGGCCGCCGGGACACCGTTGTGGCTGGCCGTGCCGTACTTCGAGTGCATGTTGGGGATCTTGCTGGCCGAGGCACCGGTCGTGTGGCAGTCGGTGCACAGGTTGTTCGTCCAGCCGGCCTTGACCTGCGCCGGCGAGACGTTCGTCGCGAGGGTCGAGTTGTGGCAGCTGGTGCAGATGTTCGCCCAGCCGGTCATCGTCGTCGGGTGCGCGTTGGCGAGACCCGGTGAGTGGCAGGCAGCGCACGTGTTGTTGGCGCCCGAACCCACCGTGGTGGTCATGCTGGTCCCGGTGTGCTTCGCGTCGTTACCGTTCACCACGTCGCCACGACCGATGCGGTGGAACCCGCTGACCGGGCTGTACAGATCCGAGGTGTGGCAGCCGCTCGCCTGGCCGCAGCGCTTCTCGGTCGGGTTGTAGCGAAGGTTGGTCGCGGTGCCGATCATCGCGCTGGTCCACGTTGCGGAACCGGTGCGGTCGTGGCAACGCAGGCAGCTGGTGTGGATGTTGGTGTTGACGACGTTGGTCGGGCCCACACGACTGAGGTCGACGCCGTTGTGGCAGCCTACGCCGGTGCTGGCACATCCGGTGTTCGCCTGGGTGCTGTGAGCTGCGACGTTCTCGTTGGCGTGGATTGCCAGCCCGCCGGTGTGGCAGGCCGCGCATGCGGATGTCGTGTCCTTCGCGCTCCAGCTGTTGCCGACCGCGGTCGTCGACGCGGCGTTGTTGTGGCAGTTCAGGCACACGTTCGTGCCGTTCGTGCTCTTCGCCGAGGTCGCGAGCGTGTGCTCGAGCGTGAGGCTGGAGCCGCTGTTGCGGATGTCGTGGCACGAACCGCACGCGACGCCGAACTGTGTCGTATTGGCCTGCGTGAGCGTGGTCGGCTGGTGCTTCGCCGCGTCACCGCCACCAATCAGGTGCGTGTGCGTGTCCATCGTGTAGGTGCTGTGGCAGGTGCCGCCCACACCACACGACTTCGGCGCCGACGTCATGACCTTGTTCACCGCGTCATGGCAGCCGGCTACCTGGCAGCCGTTGGTGAGCGTCTTGCCGTGGAGCACGGCGAGATCGTAGGTGGTATGGCAGTTGGTGCCGCTGGCGCCGCACCCGAGCGGCGAGGTGCCGGAGTGGCTGGCCGTGCCGTACTTCGAGTGCATGTTCGGGATCTTGACGGCGGAGGCTCCCGCGGTGTGGCAGTCGCCGCAATCGTCGTTGGTCCAGTTCGCCTTGACCTGGTTGGCGGCCACGCTGCCCGAGATGGTCGAGTTGTGGCAGCCCGTGCAGGTGTTGGCCCAGCCCGTGAGCGCCGTGGCATGCGCGGTGTTGAGCTGGCCGCTGTGGCAGCTGGCGCAGGTGGCGCTCGCGACACCGGACGTGATCGTCCCGGTCATCACCGTGTCGGTGTGCTTCGCGTCGTTACCGTTGACCACGTCGCCGCGGCCGATGCGGTGGAAGCCGCTCGCCGTGCTGTACGACGCCGAGGTGTGGCATCCGGTCGCCCCGCCGCAGGTCTTCACGGTCGGGTTGTAGCGAAGGTTGGTCGCGGTACCGATCATCGCGGAAGACCAGCTGGCCGAGCCGGTGCGCGAGTGGCACCGCAGGCAGCTGTTGTGGATGACGGTGTTGGCTGCGGTCGCGGTCGTGCCGACCGAGCTCAGATCGGCGCTGTTGTGACAGCCGATACCCGTCGAGGCGCACCCGGCGTTTGCCGTGGTATGGGCCGCCGAGTTCGCGTCGGCGTGGATCGCAAGAGAGCCGGTGTGGCACGCGGAGCAGGCGGACGTCGAGTCCTTCGCGCTCCAGCTGTTGCCGACCGCGGTCGTCGACGCGGCGTTGTTGTGGCAGTTCAGGCACACGTTCGTGCCGTTCGTGCTCTTCGCAGAGGTGCTGAGCGAGTGCTCGAGCGTGAGCGAAGAGTTGCTGTTGCGGATGTCGTGGCATGAGCCGCACGGGGTTCCGTAGAAGGTGGTGACGTTGGCCTGCGTCAGCGCGGTCGGCTGATGCTTCGCCGCGTCTCCGTTGTGGAGGTGCGAGTTCTTCGTGTACGCGGTGTGGCATGCGCCGCCGGTGCCGCACGACTTGGCAGTCGGCTTGGCCGCCTGCAGCGTGTAGACGTGGCAACCGGTGAGGTCGCAGCCGGCGGCGTCATTGTGAAGCACGTGCAGGTCCGTGGAGTTGTGGCAGTTGATGCCCGTCGACCCGCACGTCGTGGTGACTTCGGCCACCGCCGGAGCCGTCGTTGCATGATCCAGCGGCGAGGAACCGCCCGGCAGGTGACAGGCCGCGCACGTGCGCGCGGGCCAGTCCGTATCCACCTGGGCGTAGCCGAAGGTGCGCGTATCGGCATGGCACTCGCCACAGGCAAGCGCGCTGCCGTACGGGCTGCCAGCGATGGTCAGGTTCGTGTGCTGGTTCGCAAGCCCGTTGCCGGTGCCGCCGATCGTGGCGCTGTGGCACTGCGAGCACGTCGCGCTGGCCGTGCCTCCCGCGGTCACCGCCGCCGTCATCCCACCGGCGGTGTGTGTGGTCTCGGAGTAGTGGCCGCCCGCCGCAGGGGACGCGGCCAGATTGGCGCGTGCGGGCGCCCCGGCGAACGCCGAGGCCGTGTGGCATTCCTGGCAGTCGGTGGGAAGCAGACCCGAGAAGCCGGGCTTGCTCGCACTCTGGTGGCACGCGCTCTGGAAGCAGCCTGCGTCCGGATGGTGGACGACGCCGAAGTCAGCGGTGGAGCCGACGCCGGCATTGTGGCAGCCCGTGCGGTTGGTGCAGCCCGAGTTGGTGGCGGTGCTGTAGTAGCTCGCCGTGGAGAATGCGTGCTGGAAGTTGGTCGCGTGCGTCATCGTGTACGACGTGTGGCATCCGGTGGACGTGGAGCCGCACGGGTTGGCCGGGTTCACGGACGGGCGCGAATCGAGCGTGTCGTGGCATCCGATGTTGGCACAGCTCTCGCCCTCAGCCGGTCCGCCGTTCTGGGCGCGCAGGTGGATCTGCCACAGGTCGCTTGACGAGTGACAGTACGTCCCCGACCCCGCGCACCCGTTTGGTGCGGACAGATGTGCCGTGGCGGTCGAGTCGTGCGTCCTGGCTGGACCGTACTCGTGGCAGTCGGCGCACTTGCGCGACGCCCAGCCGCTCGATGCCGTGCCGACGGATCCCAGCCGCGTGTCAAGGTGGCAGCCGACCCCGCCCGCGCCACCGGTCGCGCAACTCACGGCCGGCGCATCTGAGTGGGCGAAGAACAGGTGGCTGCTGTGGCACTCGGCGCACTCGCGGCCACCGTCATCGAGCCCGGCCACCGTCTGATACGCGCGGGTGAACGGCTTGCCGGCCTCAGAGGCGACGTGCGAAGACGCGCTGGCGATGGAGTGGTCGGCCATCGCGTTGAAGGTGCTCGGGTGGCAGCCGGAGGCGGTGCACGCGGTTGCGGACGCGTGCGACGTCGTGCTGTGGCATGCGAGACAGCCGTTCGTCTCGACGAAGCCGTTGCCGGGCACCGAGTTCGCGTGCGCCGCACGCATGTCGACACCGTGGCAGCCCGTGCATGCACGGCTCTCGCCCACCGGCGCGATCTCGTGCTTGGAGACGGTGTACAGGTGGCGCTGGCGGCCCGAGGCAAGCGAGTGGCATTCGCCGAAATCGCAGCTGGACGCGAGCGGGTACGTGCCCGTCCACGAAGTGCCGGCGTAGTCGGTGTGGCAGATGACGCACGATGACGAGGCCGTCACGCCCGATGACGTCGGGCGCCGGTGCTCGGTGATGAGCGGCGCGACGTGACACTTGTCGCACGAGTAGGAGCCATAGCCGGTGTTCCACAGGTTAGTGGCGCTGATGGTCTGGCTGACCTCATGCGAGAAGCCGGGGCCCCCTGAGCCATAGTGTGAATCCTCGCCTTGAGCGGCGTGACACGAGACGCATTGCGGCACCGCGGTGCCACCGACGACCGGGTCGAAGGCGATGTGGTCGAAGGATATCCACGTGCCGCGCGAGAGCGGGTTCTTCGTGCCGGTGGGCCGGATGGTTATCGTGTGCTCACCCAGGGGAAGCGTCGCGCTCGTCCAGACGGGGACCTGGCGCTTCGTGATCGCGCGGAACTGGTCGAAGGTTCCCTGGGAGACACCGTTGATGAGAACCTCACCGATGCCGCGATACGAGTCAGCCGTTCCCACGACGGTCACTCGCTGGCCGGTGAAGCGAATCGTCACCGAGGCAGCGGTCGAATTTGAGTGGATCTCACGCATGAGCGAGAGCGTGGTCTGCGACAGGTAGCTCCACGAGCCGACCTTGGTGAGCGCACCGATGCTCGAGACGTAGTTCTTGTCGGGATAGGCCGGGTGGTCATAGCAGTCTATCTGGAGCGGCGCGCTCTGCGAGCGGCCCTCGATGTCGTGGCATCCTCCAGCGCCGCACCGCACCTCGCTGTCCGTGACCAGCGTGTCGTCTGCCTGCCCGGAGATGACGCCCGGGGAGACGTCGCCGACCCACGGCGTGATGGGTGTGGTCGTGGGCTCCGTGCCGTGCACGCCGTGCGAGTTGTCGATGACCGGGGTGCCGTTGTGGCAAGCGGTGCACGCCGCCGTGGCGTGGCAGCTGCCGCACTTGCTGAACTCGTACCTGATGTCAGAGGCCCACCGCGGGGTGGCGTGGATCTGATGAAGGGCGTCGGAGGACATGTTGGGCGATTCCCACGACGCAAACGCGCCGGCCGGAGTCAGGACCGACGGCACCCGGGCCGCAAGCGAGCTGCCCCACCCGCGGTGACACACGGAGCTGCAGTTGCCGCCCGCGTAGTGGTTAGGGTGCGTGTTCACGAGGCTGTCGAGGTGGCACTTGCGGCACGCGGTGTCTTTGTCGACAGCACCCACGTCGAATACCGCGTTGTCCATGATCGACCCGGCACCGTGACAGACCGCGCACTCAGCGTTAGAGCGCGCAGCGGACGCTGCCATCGGTACTGCGACAATCAGGATTGACGCGAGCGCGAGCACCGCCCCCGCAGTGCAGACTCTCTTCCGCATAACAAACCCCACCTTTTCCAGCCCCTCATGACGACCGCCCGGCAGCAGTCGCACCGTGAGCTGAATCTAACTATATCATCGGCTGAAGGGGGTCCGTACTTGACAGGTGAGTATAAAGAAGCCTCATTAAACCTTACTAACTGTCATTCAGAATGGCGCAAGTTTTCTTTATGGTTAAGAAATGGCCCCCGGGGTATCCGAGGGCCAGCCGAAGGCGCGATGGTACGGTCGATTGCGCCGCGGGGACGGCGGCTCCCCTGCAGGGACGGGCGAGGGGCTACTTCGGCGTGTCGCCGATGGGCGTGGCTTCGACCTTGTGCACAAGCCACCCCTTGTCTTGGACGTTGACCACGGTATACGTGGTGTCGTAGGTGGCCTCGTGGCGCGGCGTCGAGTAGGTTCCGTCGCCGGTGCTGATGTAGCGGTACACCCACTCTTCGCGTGCCGACACCGTGGCGGTGTCACCCTTGGTCTCGACGGCGCGGGGCTCGAACTTCAGCAAGCGCTGGTCGATGGCGCGGCTTTCCTGGCGGTTCAGTTCGACGTACGAATTGACCCGCACCTCTTCCCACTCGTCGAACGCGTGCGTGGCGACGTCGGAGTTGAGAACGCGGTACGCGAAGGTGATCCACAGCAGGTACGAGAAGACGGCCGTCTCGGGGTTGCGCAGCATAGGTGGTGGGGGCTCGACCGGTGCCGGCGGTTCTTTGTCCGGGAACTCGCCGGGCGTGAGCTCCTCGCTGCGCGCCGCGGAATCCGTGCCCGGGTCGGCGCTGCGCGGCTCACAGGCAATCAGCAGCGATGCGATCAACAGAAACGCCAGCACAAGAGCGATGGCCCGGACGTGCTTTCTGGCGATCATACGGACCCTTCCGAGAGTCTCATGCCACGGGGCGTGGAGGTTAGCTACCAGTGTACTCGGTGAACCCGGCAACGCTGACGGCACTCCACCAAGACTTCACACGCCGCGCCAACGCGATGGGCGGGTCAGGGCTGAGTCACTCTGCCCCGCGAGCGCGCCCGTACGGCCCGCGGCCCTCGGCGGCGATGAAGCCGGTCTCGGCGACGAGCTCGGGATGCGCGGCGAGGAGCCGGAGGAGGACATCGCAGGGCTTGCCCTGTGCGTACATTCCACGTTCCCAGCGCCCCACGCTCTTGGGCCCCACGCCAAGAAGCCGCTCCAAATCACGCTGTGTCAGGCCGAGCGCGAGCCTGATCTCGCGGACTTCCGCACCCGTCAGCAGCTGCTGATCCAGCCGAACCGTGTCCGCAGCAGTCTGCAGCATCTGGTCGAGTTGAGCTGCGGCAAAGAACTCCTCGCCGCACGCCTCACACCGATCGTGCATAAACCCGGTCACCGTCACCGCATGTTCAGGCGTCTCAACTTCTACCGCCGCATCCGTTCTCACGACTGCCGCCCTCCCACACACGGGGCAGTTGGTCTCTATGGATAGGGCCACGGCAATCGCCTCCTAATGGGCTTGCCCATCGACGGCGGAAGGCGTCCCTCACGACCCCAAGGTCATAGTGCGGTACTGACTTCTCTTGTTGTTCTGCCTCGGACATACCGACCCCCTCACGCTGATTGCGAGAGGGGGCCCGCAACGAAATGGTATTGCACGTACCTTTTCGGTGTCAAGCGCAGGTCGCGAGGCGCTCTACTCCTCGCCTACCTTGCGCCCATACGGCCCGCGGCCCTCGGCGGCGATGAAGCCGGTCTCGGCGACGAGTTCGGGGTGCGCGGCGAGGAGCCGGAGCAGCGTGTCGGCGGTGCGGTTCTGGCGCACGAGCCCCGACTCCCAGCGGCCGACGGCCTTCGTGGTGACTCCCAGCAAGCGTGCGAGATCCGACTGCGTGAGCGCAAGCGCTAGCCGGGCC